>NZ_JBHXRU010000026.1:0-73414 GCF_042716255.1 Streptomyces sp. NPDC058662
GGGCGGGGCGGCGTACGGACGCGGGCGGTCAGTCGCGGGCGGCGGCGATCTCCGCCACGCGGCCGCGGACCAGGAACCAGCCGCCGACCAGGGCGGCGCCGATCAGCGGGACGAACATGACGGTCGTGCGGCCGACGCCCCCGTCGCACCACATCAGGACCAGGACCGTGGCCAGGAAGACGAGCGTCACGATCTGCGTGTACGGGGCCCACGGCAGCCGGTAGGAGGGGCGCTCCAGGCGGCCCTGCTTCGCGCGGCGCCAGAAGTGGAGCGAGCAGAGCATGACCATGGCCCAGGTGCCGAGGATGCCGAGCGAGGCGAAGTTCAGGACGATCTCGAAGGCCTCCTCCGCCATGAAGTAGTTCAGGACGACGCCCGCGACGCCGAAGGCGGCCGTGAACAGGACCCCGCCGTAGGGCACCTTGCCCTTGTTCATGACGCCCGTGAACCTGGGGGCCGAGCCGGCCAGGGACATGGAGCGCAGGATGCGGCCGGTGGAGTACAGGCCGGAGTTCAGGCTGGAGAGGGCGGCCGTCAGGACGACCAGGTTCATGATGCCCGCGGCGCCGGGCACGCCGAGCTCGTCGAAGACGGTGACGAAGGGGCTCTGGTCGGAGCTGTACGCCGTGTACGGGAGCAGCAGCGCGAGCAGGACGACGGAGCCCACGTAGAAGAGGCCCACGCGCCACATGATCGAGTTGATGGCCCTCGGCATGATCTTCTCGGGGTTCTCGGTCTCGCCCGCCGCGACGCCGCAGAGCTCGACGGAGGCGTAGGCGAAGACCACGCCCTGGATGACCAGGAGCATCGGGAGGACGCCGGAGGGGAAGAGCCCGCCGTTGTCCGTGATCGTGGACAGGCCCGGCGTGTGGCCGCCGATCTCGTGGCTGGTGGCCACGAGCCAGATGCCGACGATCAGGAAGATCACCAAGGCGGCGACCTTGACCAGGGAGAACCAGAACTCCATCTCGCCGAAGTACTTCACCGAGATCAGGTTCGCGGTGAGGACCACGGCGAGGGCGATGAAGGCGAGGACCCACTGCGGGACGTCGGTGAACAGGGACCAGAAGTGGGCGTAGGTCGCGGCGGCCGTGATGTCGGCCACGGTGGTCGTGGACCAGTTCAGGAAGTACAGCCAGCCGGCCGTGTAGGCGCCCTTCTCCCCCATGAACTCGCGGGCGTAGGAGACGAAGGCTCCGGAGGAGGGGCGGTAGAGCACGAGCTCGCCGAGGGCCCGGACGACGAAGAAGGCGAAGACGCCGCACACCGCGTAGGCGATCGCGAGGGAGGGGCCGGCTCCGGCGAGGCGTCCGCCCGCGCCGAGGAACAGGCCGGTGCCTATCGCCCCGCCGATCGCGATCATGTTGATGTGGCGGGACTTGAGGTCCTTGCTGTAGCCCTCGTCACCGGCGTCGACATGGCGGGAAGACGCCGGGGCGGTGGCCTCGGTCAAGGTGCGGTCACTCATGTATGACTTCGCCTTCGTGGATGGGGCAGGCAGGCCCGGACCGCCGCGCGGGGGAGCTGGGTGGTGTCGCCCGGGCGGCGGTCCGGTCGTTTCGGTCGCCCCAGGAGACCACGGGGTTCCGCTACCCGCCAAAATCGGACCCATGCGCCAGAAGCCCCCGACGACCTTGGAATCCGGCGCCGGGGGCTTCGTGAAGGCTGGAAAGCGAGGTCAGTCCCCCGCGGTGGCCTCTGCCGCCTGGTCGAGCCGGAAGGCCTCGTTGCCCAGGCCGATCCGTGCGTGCACCTCGGGGCGGCGGCTGCGCAGCAGCAGGCCGTACCCCAGGCCTGCCGCGACCGCGGCGCCGATGATGGCGGGCAGCGCCCAGCTGAGGGCGGAGCCCTCCTCGGCGCCGACCAGGACGCCGAAGTCCTTGACCGTGTACGCGGCGATGGCGAGGAGCGCGAGCCCGGCGGCGCCGGCCGCGACGAGCCGCCAGACCTGGGCCCCGGCGGTGCCGCGGCGGACGAAGAAGGCGATGACGGCGAAGGAGGCGGCGGCCATCAGCAGGGTCACGCCGAGGGCGCCGACGCTGCCCATCCAGGTGAACAGGTGCAGGACCGGGGCCGTGGGGTCGCCGGCCGGCATGTCGTCGGTGACGGCGAAGGCGATGACGACGACGGTGGCGATCACGCTCTGCAGGAGGGATCCGGTGCCGGGTGCGCCGGTGCCGCTGTTGGTGCGTCCGAAGGCGGCCGGGAGCAGGCCCTCGCGGCCCATCGCGAAGGCGTAGCGGGCGACCACGTTGTGGAAGCTGAGCACGGCCGCGAACATGCCGGTCACGAAGAGGATGTGCAGGACGTCGGTGAAGGTGGCGCCCAGCCGGCTCTCGGTGAGGGCGAAGAGCAGCCCGGGGCCCGCGTCCTTGGAGGTGGCGACCACCTCGGAGGGGCCGGTGGCGACGGTGAGGGCCCAGGCGCTGAAGGCGAAGAAGAGGGCGACGAAGCCCACGGCGAGGAACATCACCCGGGACACGACGATGTGCGGCCTGCTGGTCTCCTCGGCGTACACCGGGGACTGCTCGAAGCCGACGAAGGCGGCGATGCAGAAGCACAGGGCGGTGCCGAGGCCGGCGCCGGTGAGCGTCTCGGGGTTGAAGGCGTGCAGCGAGAGTCCCTCGGGGCCGGGCTCGGTGAGGGCGGCGAGGTCGAAGACGACGACGAGGGCGCACTCGATCAGGAGCAGGACGCCGAGCACCTTGGCGTTGAGGTCGATCTTGAGCCAGCCGAGGGCGCCGGTGGCGGCGACCGCGAGCAGGGCCGGTATCCACCAGGCGAGTTCGATCCGCAGGTAGGTGGCGAAGAGGCCGGAGATCTCGAAGCCGAGGATGCCGTACACGCCGACCTGCATGGCGCTGTACGCGACGAGGGCGACGAGGGAGGCGCCGGCGCCCGCGGTGGGGCCGAGGCCGCGGGCGATGTACGCGTAGAAGGCGCCGGCGTTGTGGACGTGCCGGCTCATCTCGGCGTAGCCGATGCTGAAGAGCGCGAGGACGATGCCGAGGATGACGAACAGCAGCGGCTGGCCGACGATGCCCATCACCCCGAAGGTCGTGGGCATGACACCCGCGACCACCATGAGGGGTGCGCTGGCGGCGAGTACGGAGAGCAGCAGGCCGGCGGTTCCCAGCCGGTCGGCGCGCAGGGCGCGGTCCTGGCCCTTGTAGGTACGGATCTCGGCGGGGTCGCGGAGCGTGGTGGATCTGCCCGTCGGCATGGCGGCGTCCTTTCGGGGTGGTCGGTCCGGGGGCGGGGCGGCGTCGGGTGGACGTCAGGCGGTGCCGAGGGCCGCGTTGCGCGCGGCGAGGAAGGCCTGGTGCGGGTCGCGGTCCGGATAGGACCAGGGGGCGCGTGTGGCGTGGCTGCCGATGCGGTGGAAGAGCGCGGCGGCTTCCGCCGGGCGGCCCTCGCAGAGCTTGGCGTGGGCCAGGAAGTTGAGGTCGACCCGGTTGCGGGGGTGGTCCTCCCGCTCCCACTCCAGCCACCAGTCGAAGGCCGAGCGCAGCACCTGGCGGGCCCGGCGGCCGGACCAGTGGGCGGCCGCGGCGCCCGGGGCGTGGCCCTGGGTGGCGGCGAGCACCCGGTAGCGCTCCGCGTGGGCGACGACGGGGAGCACGGCGAGCGGGGAGTCCGCCGGGGACTCCTCGGCGGCCCAGGCCGCGAAGTCGTAGACCTCGTGCAGCGGGTCGTGACCGGAGCCGGGGGCCCGCTCCGCGAGCCGGGCGACCATCAGGTGGTGGGCGTGGTGGTGCTCCCGGTGGCGGGCCCGGACCTGGTCGAAGTGGCGGCTGAAGTCCTCCTCGTTGCCGAAGGCGCGGGAGAGCAGCAGCAGGCCGAGCCAGGGGGTGGGGTCGGCGGGGAGCAGCGCGGCGGCCCGGCGGCAGGCGTTCTCGGCGGCTTCGGGGGCGCCCTTGCCGCGCAGGGCGGTGACGACGGCGGCGCAGGCGAGGAGGGTGGCGGCGTCGGCGCTCTCCGGCTCGGCGAGCAGCCACTCGCGGGCCCAGGCGGTGGCCGCCGGGGTCTCGGCGAGGACGACGACGCGGTGGCCCCTGCGGTCCCAGTCGTCGCCGGTGGCGACGAGGAGGGACCGGGCCGCGGACCAGCGGCCCTGGGTGAACTTGGTCCGTACGTCGACGAGCTCGGAGTCGCACAGGGCCGAGTCGAAGAGCTGGGCGTCCCGCTTGCGGGCGCGGCCGAGGGGCGGCGGAGGCGGGGACATCCGCGGGTTTCCCTCCAGAACACGGGTGGACGGGCAGAACACGGGTGGACGGGCGCGAGCCGTGGCCGGAGCGCGCGCGGGGTGTGCGCGGGTGCCGTCCCGGGCGGCCGGGGACCGTACCGGCGAGCGGCCGGATGATCACGCACAGCAAAGCGGTACGCACAGCTCCGCGTCAAGGTCCAGTCCACTGCGTGGCGGGTTTCAACTGCTGCGCCGATGGGATGAGTTGGTCCGCTTGTGCCGGTTCGGGAGCCGGTCGGGCCGCATCGTAGGGTGGGGCCATGAACCCTTGCGACGATCTTCCCCCGTACCAGATGGCCTTCCCCGGGCCGCTGCGCGACCAGCTGGTCGCGGCGGTGCTCAGCGGAAGGAAGACAAGCACCACAGGGCTGCTCGCCGCGTACCGGGTGGAGGGCGAGCCGCTGCCCGAACCGGGGCAGCGCTCCGCCCTGGTGGACTCCGCGGAGCGTCCGGTGGCCGTCCTGGAGATCACGGACGTACGGGTCCTGCCGCTCGCCGAGGTGGACCTGCGGCACGCTCTGGACGAGGGCGAGGGATATGCGTCAGTGGCCGAATGGCGCTCGTCGCACGAGGGTTTCTGGCACGGACCGCAGATGCGGGAACTGCTCGGGGACCCCGGGTTCACGGTCGGCGACGACACGCTGGTGGTGGCGGAACGATTCCGCGTGGTGGAGGCCGCCGGCGAGGGCGGCTGAACCGCCCGCGCCCGGCGGCCCCGTACCGCCCGCCCGCCGTCAGGCCACGGCTCGCGCCGCGGCGCGGCCCGCCGCCCGACCCGAGAAGATGCACCCGCCCAGGAACGTTCCCTCCAGGGCGCGGTACCCGTGCACCCCGCCGCCGCCGAAGCCGGCCGCCTCGCCCGCCGCGTAGACACCGGGCAGCGGCTCGCCGTCCCCGGCCAGGACCCGGGAGGAGAGGTCGGTCTCCAGGCCGCCCAGCGACTTGCGGGTCAGGATCGAGAGGCGGACCGCGATCAGCGGACCGGCCGCCGGATCCAGGATCCGGTGCGGGGCGGCGGTGCGGATCAGCTTGTCGCCGAGGTACTTGCGGGCGCCGTGGATCGACATCACCTGGAGGTCCTTGGTGAAGGGGTTGGCGATCTCCCGGTCCCGGGAGGTGACCACCTCGCGCAGCGCGGCCTCGTCGATCAGGTCCTTGCCGGTCACCGCGTTCATCCCGCGCACCAGGGCGGACAGGTCGCGCTCGACGACGAAGTCCGCGCCCTTGTCCATGAACGCCTTCACCGGCCCCGGCACGGCCTGCCGCGCGCGCGAG
This sequence comes from Streptomyces sp. NPDC058662, assembly GCF_042716255.1. NCBI lineage: Bacteria > Bacillati > Actinomycetota > Actinomycetes > Kitasatosporales > Streptomycetaceae > Streptomyces > Streptomyces sp. NPDC058662. The sequence continues at coordinate 5,522 of NZ_JBHXRU010000026.1, forward strand.
ATCACGTCGCGGACCGACTTGCCGGTGAGGTCCGGGTTCTGCTCGGAGCCGGAGAGGGCGAACTCCTTGCCGATGACGCGCTGGTTGAGGACGAACCAGGTGTGGTCGTACCCGGTCCCCATGATGTGGTCGAGGGTGCCGAGGGTGTCGAATCCCGGGAAGAGCGGCACGGGGAGCCGCTTGCCGGTGGCGTCCAACCACAGCGACGAGGGGCCCGGCAGGATCCGGATGCCGTGCCGGGACCAGATCGGGTCCCAGTTCTCGATGCCCTCGGTGTAGTGCCACATCCGGTCCTTGTTGATGTGGCTGGCGCCCGCCGCCTCCGCGATGCCCAGCATCAGCCCGTCGACGTGCGCGGGGACCCCGGAGAGCATCCGCTCGGGCGGGGTGCCGAGGCGGGCCGGCCACTGCGCGCGGACGAGGTCGTGGTTGCCGCCGATGCCGCCGGAGGTGACGATGACGGCTTGGGCCCGCAGGGAGAACGCCCCGGTGGCCGTGCGGCCGCTCGCGGCGCCGCGTACGGCGTCGGAGGGCTCCAGCACCTCCCCCGTCACGGTGTCCAGCGCGCCGGCCGTGCGCGCGAGGCCGGTGACCCGGTGGCGGAACCGCAGCTGCACCAGGCCGCGGGCCACCCCGGCCCGGACGCGGCGCTCGAAGGGCTCCACGAGGCCGGGGCCCGTACCCCAGGTGATGTGGAAGCGGGGCACGGAGTTGCCGTGCCCGTTCGCGTCGTAGCCGCCGCGCTCCGCCCAGCCCACCACCGGGAAGAAGCGGACGCCCTGGGCGCGCAGCCAGGACCGCTTCTCCCCGGCCGCGAAGTCCACGTAGGCCTCGGCCCAGCGGCGCGGCCAGGCGTCCTCGTCCCGGTCGAACCCGGCGGTGCCCATCCAGTCCTGGAGGGCGAGGTCCCGGTTGTCCTTGACACGCATCCGGCGCTGCTCGGGCGAGTCCACGAGGAAGAGCCCGCCGAAGGACCAGTGCGCCTGGCCGCCGAGGGACTGCTCCGGCTCCTGGTCGAGCAGGATGACCTTGCGGCCCGCGTCGACGAGCTCGGCGGTGGCCGCGAGGCCGGCGAGGCCGGCCCCGATCACGATCACGTCTGCGTCGTACGTCATGGGTGTTCCCGTCCTCCGTCGGTGGTGGGGCAGATCCTTGGCTACGGAGCGGTAACCAGTCAACAGCGGTGATTGGATGAGCGGGTGAACGCCGCTGATGAGGTACTGGACGTGGTGGACCGGGACGACCGGGTGACGGGCCGGGCCCCCCGGGGCGAGGTGTACGCGCGGGGGCTGATCCACCGCTGCGTGTTCGTGGAGGTCCTGGGGCCGGGCGGGACGGTCTTCGTGCACCGCCGGACGGCGTCGAAGCTCGTGTTCCCCGGCCACTACGACATGTTCGTGGGCGGGGTGGTGGGCGCCGGCGAGGACTGCGCGCGGGCCGCCCTGCGCGAGGCCGAGGAGGAGCTGGGGGTGTCGGGACTGGAGCAGCCGGAGCCGCTGTTCAAGTTCCTGTACGAGGGGCCGGCCGGGGCGTGGTGGTCGTACGTGCACCAGGTGCGGTGCGAACTCCCGGTGCGGCCGCAGGTCTCGGAGGTGGACTGGTACGCCTTCCTCGGCCCGGACGAGGTGGAGCGGCGGGTGGCCGGCGGCGCCTGGCCGTGGGTGCCGGACGGGCTGGAGGCGTACCGGCGGCTGGCACGGTTCCGCGCCCGGGGCGGTCTCGGCTCCGCGGGCTAGCTCCCCGTAGATTGCGCCTGTGATCGACTTCGTCAAAGACGTACGCCTCTGGTTCGCGCCGCAGCGGCTCCGGGACGAGGGCGAGACCCCCGACTACCGGTTCTCGCTCGCCAACGAGCGGACCTTCCTGGCCTGGATCCGCACCGCGCTGGCCCTGGTGGGCGGCGGTTTCGCGGTGGACCAGTTCCTGCCCGACCTGCGGTGGGCGGTGCGCGTCGGCATGGCCGTCGCGCTGCTCGCGGTGGGTGCTGCGTGCTCGGTGCGCGCCGTGAACCACTGGACGCGGTGCGAGCGGGCGATGCGCCGGGGCGAGGACCTGCCGGTGTCGCGGTTCCCGGTGGTGCTCAGCCTGGGGGTGGGACTGGTCGCGGTGGCGATGGTGGTGGTCGTCCTACTGGGCTGGACGACGGGGTCGTGAGCGTTCCCGGCGAGCTCCGCGACGCGGGCCTGCAGCCGGAGCGGACCCGGCTCGCCTGGCGGCGTACGACCCTGGCCTGCTCGGTCGTGGCGGTCCTGGGGCTGCGGCAGGCGATGCGCGGGACCGGGGCGCCGGTGGAGGTGGCCGGCGCCGCGGTGATCGCGCTGCTGTGGCTGGCGTTCCTGGTGGTGGCGCACCGCCGGGTACGGGTGCTCGCGCGGGCCCGGCCGGGCCCGCTGGCGCCCCGGGCGGCCGCGGCGGTGGCGGGGTGCACGGTGGCGCTGGCGGTGCTCGCCGCGGCGGTGGTCCTGTGAACCGGCGGGTTGGCGTCGCAGGGGCGGGGGCGGGGGGCGCAGGCGGGCGGCGGGGGGACGTGGGCGTGGAGGGCGGCGGCGTGGGCGGGTGCGGAGCGCCGTCGCGGGCTGCCGTGCGGTCCGATGATCGGGGGATCCCATGATCGGCCTTGTCCGCGCCGCCGGGACGCAACGGGCGATACCGCCCGAACCGCACTAGCCTCGGCCCCATGACGACCCTGCACCACGAGCACCCCACGCACGAGCACGCCCACGGCGCCGACTGCGGGCACCGGGCGGTCCCGCACGGCGACCACCTGGACTACGCGCACGACGGCCATCTGCACCGGGAGCACTCCGGGCACTGGGAGGAGTGCGAGGCCCCGCGCCACGCGACCCACGAGGGCCACGCGCACGAGCACGGCACGGGCTGCGGGCACGACGCGGTCCCGCACGGCGACCACCTCGACTACCTGCACGACGGACACCGGCACGCCGCCCACGACGGCCACTACGACGACCACTGACAGCCGTTCGACCCAAGACCGGACCCGTCGACCGACCGACCGGCCGGCGGCGATTCGCCCCCCCTACTGATGTCGACCCGCTCTCCCCCGGGACCACCGCGGCCGGCAGGATGCGGTGCGCCTGACGCCGCGACCCGGGGAGAGCGCCGATGCCCTGGCCCTGCGCGCGGCCGTCGTGGGCGCCGGCGCGCCGCTCCCCCGCACGGTGGTGAACACCCACCACCACGGTGACCACACCTACGGCAACTCGGTCTTCGCACCCGAGGCCCTGATCGTGGGGCACGACCGCGCGCGGGCGGAGCATCTCGCCGCGGGCCACCAGTTGGAGATGATCTGGCCCGCGACGGATTTCGGCGCGACAGAGATCACCGCCCCCGACCTCACCTACAGCGAGCGCCTGACCCTGCACGTCGGCGGGACGGACGTACGGGTCCTGCACCCGGGGGTGGCGCACACCACCGGCGACTCGGTCGTGTGGCTGCCCCGGCAGCGGGTGGTGTTCACCGGCGACCTCGTCTTCGCCGGGGGGACCCCGTTCCTGGCCATGGGGTCGCTGGCCGGCTCCCTGCGGGCCCTGGAGCTGCTGCGCTCGCTGGACGCGGAGACCGTCGTCCCGGGCCACGGGCCGCTGACCGACGCCTCGGCCTACGACTCCACCGAGCGGTACCTGCGCCACATGGCCGCACTGGCGGCGGCGGGCCGGGAGGAGGGGCTGACCCCGCTGGAGACGGCCCGGCGGGCCGATCTGGGCGAGTTCGCCGCCTGGCGGGAGAGCGGGCGGCTCGTGGCGAACCTGCACCGGGCGTACGTGGAACTGGCCGGCGAGCCGGAGGGCGCCCCGCTGGACATCCCGGCGGTGCTCAGGGACATGACGGTGATGAACGGCGGGACGCCCATCCTCTGCCACGCGTAGGGGAGCGGGCGCCCGCGAGGCCGCCGCCGGGTCCGGGACTTTTCCGCCCGGCGCTCTGGACGCCATACCGACTGGTCGGCATGATGGCAGGCGGCGGGTACGGGGCACGGTCGCCCCACCCTCCTCCCCCCGTCCGCTCCCTCGGAGGTGCGCACTATGACGACAGCCCCGGCCCCCGGCCCGGCCGGCCCCCGCGGCCTCGACCTGGAACGGCTGCGCGGCCATCTCGACCGGGTGCGCCCCGGACTCGTGGGCGGACCGCTGTGCGGACGCCTGATCGAGGGCGGCCGCTCCAACCTCACCTACGAGGTCACGGACGGCTCCGCCCGCTGGGTCGTGCGCCGGCCGCCCCTCGGCCACGTCCTGGCGACCGCGCACGACATGCGGCGCGAGCACCGGGTCGTCACGGCGCTGCGGGACACGGCCGTACCGGTGCCGCGGACGGTGCTGCTGTGCGAGGACGACGCGGTGCTCGGAGCGCCCTTCTACGTCATGGAGTTCGTGGACGGGGTGCCGTACCGGACCGCGGGCGAGCTCACCGCGATCGGTCCCGAGCGCACCCGGCGGGCCGTGCTGGGCCTGGTGGACACCCTGGTGGAACTGCACGCGGTGGAACCGGAGTCGGTGGGTCTGGGCGACTTCGGCCGACCCGAGGGCTTCCTCGACCGGCAGCTGCGCCGCTGGGGCAAGCAGCTCGCGGCCTCGCGGGGCCGGGAACTCGCCGGGATCGACGAGCTGCACGGCGCGCTCGGCGGGGCGCTGCCCGCCTCCCCCGCGGCGACCGTCGTGCACGGCGACTTCCGGCTCGACAACGTCCTGATCGGCGGGCCGGACGACTCGATCCGGGCGGTGCTGGACTGGGAGATGTCGACACTCGGCGACCCGCTGACCGATCTGGGCCTGCTGGTGATGTACAGCTCCGACCTGGGCCTGGGCGACTCCCCGGTCAGTACGACGAGCGCGGCGCCGGGGCACCCGCGGCCGGCCGAGCTGATCGAGCGGTACGCGGCCCGCTCCGGCCGGGACACCGGATCCATCGCCTGGTACACGGCCTTCGCCTGGTTCAAGCTCGCGGTGATCCTCGAAGGCATCCACTACCGCTACACGCTCGGGCAGACCGTCGGCGCGGGCTTCGACCGGATCGGCGAGCTGGTCCCGGTCTTCATCGAGCACGGACTGACCACACTCCAGGACCGTCAGGACCACCCGGTCCGCCAGGAAGGCTGAGGCACGCACCATGGACTTCGCATTCGACGCCCGGACCGAGGAACTCCGCGAGCGGCTGCTCGCGTTCATGGAGGAGTACGTCTACCCGGCGGAGCCCGTCGCCGCCGAGCAGCGCGCGCGGCTGGCCTCGCCCTGGGACACCCCGGCCGTCTTCGGTGAACTGAAGGCGCAGGCGCGCCGCCAGGGCCTGTGGAACCTCTTCCTGCCGGACGCCGAGCACGGCGCCGGGCTGACCAACCTCCAGTACGCCCCGCTCGCCGAGATCATGGGGCGCAGCCCGCACCTGGCGCCGACGGCGACCAACTGCGCGGCTCCGGACACCGGGAACATGGAGCTGCTCGCCCAGTTCGGGAACGAGCAGCAGAAGAAGCAGTGGCTGGAGCCGCTGCTGGCCGGTGCGATCCGGTCCGCCTTCGCGATGACCGAGCCGGAGGTGGCCTCCTCGGACGCGACGAACATCGAGACGCGCATCGAGCGGTCCGAGGGCGGTTCCGGTGACACGTACGTGGTGACGGGCCGCAAGTGGTTCATCTCCGGCGCCATGAACCCGGACTGCAAGGTCTTCATCGTGATGGGCAAGACCGACCCCGGGGGCTCCGATCCGCGCCGCCTGCAGTCGATGGTCCTGGTCCCCCGCGACACCCCGGGCGTCGAGGTGCGCCGGGCCATGACGGTGTACGGCTACGAGGACCACGACCACGGCGGCCACGCCGAGGTGGTCTTCGACGGGGCCCGGGTACCGGCCTCGTACCTGATCGGCGAGGAGGGCGCGGGCTTCGCCATCGCCCAGGCCCGGCTCGGTCCGGGCCGGATCCACCACTGCATGCGGTTGATCGGCATGGCCGAGCGGGCCATCGAGCTGATGTGCCGGCGCGCGGTGGAACGCACCGCCTTCGGCAAGCCGCTGGCTTCGCAGGGAGTCGTGCAGAACTGGATCGCGGACGCCCGGGTCACCGTGGAGCAGCTCCGGCTGCTGGTGTTGAAGACGGCCTGGCTGATGGACACCGTCGGGAACCGGGGCGCGCACACCGAGATCCAGGCCATCAAGATCGCGACCCCGCGGGCGGTCGTGGAGATCCTGGACCGGGCGGTGCAGCTGCACGGCGCGGGCGGGGTCAGCCAGGACTTCCCGCTCGCGGAGCTGTGGGCGGCGGCGCGGACGCTGATGCTGGCCGACGGGCCGGACGAGGTGCACCAGCGCTCGCTGGCACGCCGGGAGCTCAAGCGGTACCTGTAGCCGCGGGCCCGTCGGGGCCGGGGTGCCCGGATCCCCCGGGCACCCGCGTCCGGGGCCCGTGGGCGCCGGACGCCGGGCCCGGCAGGATCCGAAAGAGACGATCTAGGGGCGCAGGGCGCGCAGCAGCAGGTCGGCGAGGTGGTCGGCGACCTGCTGCGGGGTGAGCGGGCCGTCCGCGCGGTACCAGGTGGACAGGTGGTGCACGGAGCCGAAGTGGTAGTCCACCACCAGGTCCGCGGGCGTCGCGTCGGAGAACACCCCGGCGCGCTGCCCTTCTTCGACCAGGGCCCGGAACCGCTCGTGGTAGCGCCGGCGCTCGGCACGTACCTGCTTGAACTTCTCCGGGCTGAGCTGGTGCATCGACCGGAAGAAGATCATCGCGTCGTCGAGGTTCTCGATGGTGGTCACCACCACGTCGGCGGCGGCCGCCCGCAGCCGCTCCTCGACGGGAGCGTCGGATCCGGCCACCGCGTCCAGCCTCTGCTGCTGGAGCCGGAGCATCCGCGCGTACACCTCGTGGAGCAGGTCGTCCTTGGACCCGAAGTAGTGGTAGAGCGCGCCCTTGGTGACTCCGGCCGCCTCCACGATCTCCTGGACCGAGGTGCGGTCGTACCCGCGCTCGGCGAACAGCCTGGTCGCGACGGCCAGCAGCCGCTGCGGTACCGGGGCTTCGTGCGTGCCTGCTGGCTCCGTGGTCCTGGCCGCCATGGTCCGACCTTCCCTTCCTCGTCCCTGCCTGACCGATCTGGCCAGCTGTACGACCGTCCGACTGTTTTCAGCCGCGCTCGCGCAGTTCCCGTCGCAGGATCTTGCCACTGGTCGTCTTCGGAAGGACAGGCAGGATCTCGACCTGGCGCGGGTACTTGTACGCGGCGATCCGCGCGGCGCAGTACGCCGACAGTTCCGCCGGCTCGGCGTGCGCCCCGGGGCGCAGGCTCACGTAGGCCTTCACGCTCTCGCCCCGGTACGCGTCCGGCACACCGACCACGGCCGCCTCGCGGACGGCGGGGTGCGTGTAGAGCACGTCCTCGACCTCGCGCGGCCAGACCTTGAAGCCGGAGGCGTTGATCATGTCCTTCTTGCGGTCGACCACGTAGAGCCAGCCGTCCCGGTCCATGAAGCCGACGTCGCCGGTGCGCAGTTCACCGCCCGGGAAGGCCTCGGCGGTCTCGGCGGGCAGGCCCCAGTAGCCGGGCACGACCTGCGGGCCGCGGACGGCTATCTCCCCGGTCTCGCCGAAGGGGACCTCCTCGCCGTGCCGGTCGAGGATGCGGACGACGGTGTCGGCGCCCGGCACGCCGACGGACAGGGTGCCGGAGGCGGGGTCGACCGGGGCCTCGCGGTGCGCGGGGACGGAGGCGCAGGGGGCGGTGCACTCGGTGAGGCCGTAGCCGTTGCGGAGGTAGAAGCCGAAGGTCTCGCGCAGGTGCCCGACCAGGGCGGGCGGGAGCGGGGCCCCGCCGGAGGAGACCACCTGGAACGAGGCGAAGTGGTCCGCGGTGGCGTCGGGGTGGGCGGCGAGGGCCATGAAGGCGGTGGCCGGGCCGACGGTGTAGGCGGGGCGGTGTTCGAGGAAGGCGTCGAGGACGACGCCGGCGTCGAAGCGGTGGGCGAGGACGAGGGTGCCGGCGTTGGCGAGGCAGGCACCGAGCTGGCAGACCATGCCCGTGATGTGGAAGAGCGGCGCGAGGGCGAAATAGGCGGCTCCCTCGGGCAGGGGGTGGCCGGTGACCTGGCGGACGGCGTTGTAGGTGAGCGCGCCGTGGGGGTTCATGGCGCCCTTCGGGGTCCCGCTGGTGCCCGAGGTGTAGCTGATGAGGGCGGTGTCGGCGGCCGTGAGCAGCGGGTCGGGCGGCGCGGGACGGCCCCGGCGGGCGGTGGCGGCGAGGTCGTCGGCGCGCACGCCGGCGGGTTCGCCGGGGGCGGGGGGCTCGGCGTCCGGGACGGCGGTCGCCGCCGGGGGGAGCACCCGCGGGTCGTTCCTGGTCTGGAAGTCCCGGCCGGAGGCGGTCAGGGCGATCCGCACGCTCGTCCCGGCGGCTGCCTTGCGGAGGTACGCCGTCCACGCGCCGCCGTCGCAGACCAGCGCGCGGGCTCCGGAGTCGCGCAGGACGTGCCGCACCTCGCCGGACTTGTACATGGGGTTGACCGGGACGACGACGGCTCCGGCCTTCCAGGCGGCGAGGACGGCCAGGACGAAGTGCGGGGTGTTCTGCAGCATGACGGCGACGCGGTCGCCGCGCCGCACGCCGTGCGCGGCGAGGTGCCCGGCGACCGAGTCGGACAGGGTGTCGGCCTCGGCGTAGGCGGTCCGGCCGTCGAAGTAGGCCAGCGCGGTGCGCCCGGGGGCCCGGGCGCAGGCCTCGCGGAAGGCGTGCAGCAGGGTGGGGGGCGGCGCGACGGGCGCGCGCTGGGCCGGGCTGAGCACGCCCAGCCAGGGCCGGTCCGCGTACCGGGCGGCGGGCGCGGGGGGTACCGCGGGCTCGGCGGGGGCCGCGGTGACGGCGGGCGCGGCCGGGGCGGGCGCCGCGGTCACCGGGGGCGCCGCCGGGGTGGGCTCGGCGGTCACCGGTCCTCCCATTTCCGCTGGAGATGGCTCATGCCGCCGAGCCAGCGGTCCGTGTCCGTGGCGCGCGCGGCATAGAAGTCCGCCACCTCGGGGTGCGGGAGGATCAAGAACCGGCCCTTCTCCATGCCGTCGAACAGCGCGTCCGCGACCGCTTCCGGCTCGATCGCGGTCGGTGCGAGGACGAGTTCGCCCGCCGAGCCCGCGGCGGTCAGCATGTCGGTGCGCACCCCTTGCGGGCAGATGGCGTGGACCTGGACGCCCCGGTGGCGGTAGGTCAGCGACAGCCATTCGGCGAAGGCGAGCGCACCGTGCTTGGTGACACTGTACGGCGCCGCTCCGATCATGGTCAGCAGTCCGGCGGCGGAGACGGTGGACACGAAGCGGCCGCTCCCCCGCGCCAGCCAGTCCGGCAGCAGCAGGCGGGCGGCGCGGACGTGGGCCATGACGTTGGTGTCCCAGGCCGCTTCCCAGACGGCCTCGTCGGCGAAGGCGTCGCCGCCGGAGGCGAGCCCGGCGTTGGCGCAGTAGACGTCGACCGTCCCGCCGAGGGCCTCCCGGGCGTCGGCCGCGATCGCCGAGGCGTCGCCGGGCACCGCGATCGCGCGGGGCCCGATCGCGCCCGCCACGGCGGCGGCCCGCTCCGCGTCGAGGTCGTTGACGACGACGGTGGCGCCCTCGGCGGCGAAGCGGTGGGCGAGGGCGGCGCCGATGCCGCCGCCCGCTCCGGTCACGACGACTCGCTGGTCCTGGTACGCGCTCACGGGGATCACCTTTCACGGGGGGCGCCGGCTTCCGATGACCGGATGGCGGGCAGACTAACCAGTCGGTATGTCCTGACGGAAGGGGTGCGCGCCCTAGCGTGGCCGGATGACGCTGTCACGACGCGGGATGCTGGGACTGGCGGGGGCCCTGGGAACGGCCCACGGGCTGCTCCCGGTCGGCGACGCGGGGGCGGCCGGGCCGCCCGGGGCGCCCGCGGCGCCCGCGGCCGGTGCGCCGACCCGGGCCGCGCGGGTGCGGACGGGCTTCGAGCGGCTCGCCGCCGACGGGTACGGCGTCCTGGCCGGCCGGCGGGTCGGAGTCGTCACCAACCCCACCGGCATCACCGCGGACGCCCGCCACCTGGTCGACGTACTGCACGCGGACGACCGGGTGGACCTCGTCGCGGTGTTCGGGCCCGAGCACGGGTTCCGGGGGACGGCGCAGGCCGGGGGGTCCGAGGGGGCCTCCCGGGACCCGGCGACGGGCCTGCCCGTGTACGACACGTACGCCACGAGCGGTCAGCGGCTCGCGGACGTGTTCACGGCGGCCGGGGTGGACACCGTCGTCTTCGACATCCAGGACGTCGGAGCCCGCTTCTACACCTACATCTGGACCCTCTACGACTGCATGCGCGCGGCCTCGCTCGCCGGCAAGGCGGTCGTGGTGCTGGACCGGCCCAACCCGGTGGGCGGCCGCCGGGCGGCCGGGCCGGTGCTGGAGCGGCCGTACGCGAGTTTCGTGGGCCGGGAGCCGATCGCGCTCGCGCACGGGATGACGGCCGCGGAGCTGGCACGGCTCTTCAACGGCGAGTTCCTCGCCGACGCCCCGGTGCGGCTGGAGACGGTGGCGATGACCGGCTGGCGGCGCGGGTCCTTCTTCGGCGAGACCGGACTGCCGTGGGTTCCGCCGAGTCCGAACATGCCGACCCCGGACACGGCCCTCGCGTACGCCGGCACCTGCCTGTTCGAGGGCACGAACCTGTCCGAGGGGCGCGGGACGACCACGCCCTTCGAGGTGCTGGGCGCCGAGGGCGTCGACCGGCGGTGGGCCGAGGCGGCGAACGCGCTGGACCTGCCGGGGGTGTGGTTCCGGGAGGCGTACTTCACTCCGTCCTTCTCCAAGCACGCCGGGAAGGTCTGCGGCGGGGTCCGGCTGATCGTGCACGACCGGCAGGCCTTCGACCCGGTCCTGACGGGCATCGGCCTGCTGGTCACCGCGCGGCGTTCAGCGAGCGGCTTCGCCTGGCGCGCGGACCACTGGATCGACCGGCTCACGGGATCCGATCGGGTCCGCACGATGATCGACGCGGGAGCGGGGGCGGCGGAGATCGCGGCCGACTGGTCGGCGGGACTGGCGCGGTTCGAGGCCGTACGCGGGGAATACCTCCTCTACGGGTAGCCGGGCGCGCGCCGGGGTCGGGCGGACGGCCTCGGCGACGGGGCCCGGTCCGGCCGGGGCCGCGGGCGCTCCGGCGGCGAGCGGAGGGGGACGTCATGGCGGACAGGGGTGTCGGGACCGGCCCGTACGCGGAGCTGACCTTCGACGCGGAGGGCGACGCCGACCGGGCCTCGTTCGGCGCGGTGGCCCGGATGGAGGCCACGGACCTGCTGGTCTTCGCGCACGGCTGGAACAGCGACCGGTCCACGGCGACCCGTCTCTACGACCGCTTCTTCGCCCCCTTCCCGGGTCTGGTCGGGGCCGGGGTGCGGCTGGGGTACGTGGGGGTCGTCTGGCCCGCGATGCGCTTCTCGGACGAGCCCATACCGGACTTCGACCCTCCCGGCGCGCTCGCGGCACCCGGCGTCCGCGGCGCGGCACTGGACCCCGCCACGCGGCGGGCGCTCGGGGAGTTCTGGCCGCGGCGCGAGGAGGCCCTGGACCGGGTGGCCGAGCTGCTGGAGGAGCGGCCGGGGTCGACGGCGGCCTTCGCCGAGTTCGGCGCCCTGGTCAGGGAGCTGGCCGGGGTGGACGCGGTCCCCTCGGCGGCGGCGCCCGCGGTGCCCGCGCTCTTCACGCAGGACGTCGTGGCGGTGTGCCGGGCCCTCACCCTCGCCCTGGCCGAGTCGGGGGCGCTGCCCGCGGACATCACGGCGCACGGCGAACCGGGTGGAGCCGGGCTGCGGGGACCCGGGCAGCGGGAGCTGTGGAACGGCGCCAAGGAGCTGCTGCGGCAGGCGACGTTCTACCGGATGAAGAAGCGGGCCGGAGTGATCGGCGAGCGCGGCCTGGGCCCGGTGCTGGCGCGACTGGCGGACGAGCGGCCGGCGCTGCGCGTCCACCTGGTCGGCCACAGCTTCGGCGCCCGCGTGGTGTCCTTCTCGCTGCGCGCGGTGCCGTCCGGGGCCCGGTACGTGAAATCCCTGACCCTGCTCCAAGGAGCCTTCTCCCACTACGCGTTCGCCGACCGGCTGCCGCACGACCAGGGCCGGGGCGGCGCCCTGGGCGGGCTCCAGCGGCGGGTCGACGGGCCGGTGGTGGCGTGCCACTCCGCGCACGACACGGCCCTCGGGGTGTTCTACCCGCTGGCCTGCCGGACGGCGGGTGATTCGGCCGGTCTGCTCGGCTTCGACGAACGGTGGGGCGCCATCGGGCACGGCGGGGTGCGCGCGGTGCCCGGCGCGCCCCGGCTCAGCCTGGATGCGGTCCTGCGCGGAGGGCTGCCCGCCGCCGGTTGCGTGAGCGTGGACGCGGGCTCCGTGGTGCGGCGGGGCGGGGCCCCGTCGGGGGCGCACAGCGACATCTGCCACGAGGAACTGGCCCGGGTCGTGGTCACCGCGGGGCGCATGGGGCGCTGACTTCCGGCCATGTGCCACCCGTACGCCTCGACCGCCCCCGCATGCGCCCGCACCCTGCCGGGCATGTTGGGCACATCGGCGGAGGTGAAGGTGTGATGGCGGGATTCCGGAGTCTGGCCCACCAGGTGCGGGACGCACACAACGACAGGGCCCTGCGGCGCCACTCGCTGCGCCGCTGCCTGGAGCGGTTCGCCCCGTACGGGCACCGCGCCACCTGGTGGCACTTGTGCGACCGGCACGGGATCGCCCCCGAGGACCGGGGAGCGGATCCGCTGCGGCTGGTGGCCGCGTTGGAGGAGCTGGAGGAGGCGCGGGCGGTCTGGTTGGAGTACGAGCGCCAGTTCGCGGAGCGGCGGCGGCGCGAGAAGCACCACGGGGTGCGGCGCCCCGAGTGGGCGTGGGGCGGCAGCGGCGACGCGGTGGTGCGGTGCGCGGATCCGGGGGTGCGGCCGGAGGGGACGCTCGGGGAGGTGCTGCGGCGGCTGGTGCGGGCGCTGGAGTCGGCGCCCGGGGCGGGGTGCCCGGTGTGCGGGGACACGGAGCTGCGGTGGCCGGGGGCGGTCGCGGGCCCCTCAAGCCCCGGGCGCCGCTCCGGGAGCGGACGCGGTACGGGGCACGGGCACGGGCGGGTCCCCGGTCCGCACGGGCCCGGCCCCTGTGAGGGGGCATGGGCCTGGGACGGGCCGCTGTGCGCCGGCTGCGGGATCGTGGTGCCCAGACCGGCGCTGGCGGACCTGCCCGCGGCGGACGCGGCGTGAGGCGCGGGGCGGGAGCGGCGCGGGGACGCCGGGCGGGAGCGGCGGGACGGGACCGGTCGGGAGCGGCGCGGGGACGCCGGGCGGGAGCGGGAGGGCGCGACCGGGCGGGAGCGGCGGTACGCGACCGGGCGGCGGCGTGAGGCGACCGGGCGGGAGCGGCGTGAGGCGCGGGCCGCTGGTGTCGCTGAACGGCTCCCGGAGTGCCGCCGACGGGGCGGCCGTACCCGTGTCCCCGGAGGAGCTGGCCGAGTCGGCGCTGGCGGCGGTCGCCGCCGGGGCGGGGGAGGTACTGGTGCACCCGCGGACCCCGTGCGGGCGGGAGAGCCTCTCGCCCCGGGTCGTGGGGCCCGCACTGGAGGCGTTGCGGGCCGCGGGGCTCGGCGTACCCCTGGCGGTGGCGGCGAGCATCGGGAGCGAGTCCGATCCCGCCGCACGGCTGGCCCGGGTGCGGTCGTGGACGGTGCTGCCCGACCGGGCGGCGGTGGATTTCGCGGAACCGGGGGCCGGGGTCCTGGCGGAGGCCCTCCTGGGCCGGGGGGTGGCGGTGGACGCGGTCGTACGGCTGGGAGGACCGGCCGGGCCGGATCCGCTGGCGCGGTTCCTGGCCTGGCCGGTGCGCGAGCCTCGGCGGGTCCGGCTCACGGCCGAGCTGGCGGCGGCCGATCCGGGGCTGGTGGCGGGGCTGCGCGGACTGCCGCCCGTGGAAGTGGTGCTGTACGGACGGGAGGCCGCCGCCTGGCCGGTGCTGCGGCTGGCCGCGCGGTGCGGTACAGGGGTGCGCACCGGCGTGGGGGACGTACTGCGGCTTCCCGACGGGCGCCCGGCCCGCTCGAACGCGGAGCTGGTCGCGGCCGCTACAGCCGCGAGCCGGTGAGCCGTTCGCCGAAGACGTCGTCGGGGTTGGACAGCGCGCAGGTCTGCAGCGACAGGCAGCCGCAGCCGATACAGTCCGTCAGGTGGTCGCGCAGCCGCCCCAGTTGGCTGATGCGCTGGTCGAGCTCGGCGCGCCAGGCCTCCGAGAGCCGGGCCCAGTCCTCGCGGGTCGGCGTGCGCTCCTCGGGGAGTCGCGCGAGCGCCTCGCGGATGCTCGCCAGCGGGATGCCCACCCGCTGGGCGGCCCGTACGAAGGCCACCCGGCGCAGCGCGTCACGGGTGTAGCGGCGCTGGTTGCCGGAGGTACGCCGACTGCTGATCAGGCCCTTGGTCTCGTAGAAGTGGAGCGCCGAGACGGCCGCCCCGCTGCGGGCGGACAGCTGGCCGACGGTGAGTTCGTGGATTTTCTCGGGAATCTGCGGCACCCGACCGAGCGTAGTCGGAGGTCCGTTGACATACGTATGCGGGCCCCAGCATGCTGAGCAAGCGCTTATTCATCCGTGAGAGGCAGGAGCAGGGCATGGCCGAGCCGAGGGTCTTCACGTCCGCAGAGGAGCTGCACGCCGGAATCGGCGAGCCGCTCGGCCCCAGCGGGTGGCTGGAGGTGGACCAGAAGCGGATCGACCTCTTCGCGGACGCCACCGGGGACCACCAGTGGATCCACGTGGACCCCGAGCGGGCGGCGGACGGGCCCTTCGGCTCCACCATCGCCCACGGGTACCTGACGCTCTCCCTGCTGCCGAGCCTGGTGCCGCAGACCATGCGGGTGGAGGGCATGCGCATGGGCATCAACTACGGGACGAACAAGGTGCGTTTCCCGGCACCGGTGCCGGTCGGGTCGCGGCTGCGCTCCACCGCCGTGATCACGGACGTCACGGAGGCGGGCGGCGGCATCCAGGTGACGGCCACGGTCACCGTCGAGCGCGAGGGCGGCGACAAGCCGGTCTGCGTGGCGGAGTCGGTGTCCCGCTACTACTTCTGACCCGGGCCGTCTCGCCGGGGCGGCAGGGCGACGGCGGGGGCGGTGCGGCCCCCGGGGCGGTGCGATCCCGGGGCGGTGCGGCCCGGGGTCAGTGCCGCCCCGGGGAGGGGGCGGCGCCGGGGCGGGAGCCCACCATCCGCAGTACGAGGTCGGCGTAGAGCGCGCCGACCTCGTCGGGGGTGCGCCGGCCCTCCACGCTGAACCAGCGGGCCACGTCGATGCACAGGGAGAGCACGGCGAGGGTGGTGCCGGGGACGTCCGGGACGTCGAACTCCCCCGCCGAGACCCCGTCGGCGAGGATGCGCCGCACGGCCGCGTCGCTGCGCCGGCGCAGCGCCACGATCTCGGAGCGGTGCTCCGGAGCGAGAGCGTCGAGCTCGTACTGGACCACGCGCGCGGTGGTGTGGTGGGCCGCGTGCCAGCGCACGAAGGAGCGCACCGCGGCGTCGAGCCGCTCGGCGGCGCTGCCCGGGCCGCCGGCCGCCGTCGTCAGGATCTCCAGCGCCTTGTCGTGGCCGATCCGGCTGATCCGGTGGAGCAGCTCTTCCTTGGTCTTGTAGTGGATGTAGAGCGCGGCGGGGCTCATACCTGCCCTGCCCGCGATGTCGCGGGTGGTGGTGGCGTGGTAGCCGCGCTCGGCGAAGGCGTCCACGGCGGCGACGAGCAGCCGCCGCGCGGCGTCGGGGGTGACCTCCGACCACGGCTGGTACCCGGCGGCCGTCTCCTCCGCGCTGTCCATCGCTCACTCACCCTCTTCGCCGTGTGGAAGTGACCACCTTACCGGAGGGTGAGCAAGCGCTTAGTGTTCGCGCGTCCGCTCCTTCGGCGCGAACGGGTCGTACTCCGCCATCATCTTCTCCATCCGCGCCTGGTCCACCCGGCTGACGATCCGGCCGACCTCCTGGCGGTCGCGGATCACCTTGGCGAGGGTGAACGCGGAGGTGGTGAGGTAGAGGGCGGCGATGCCGAGGAAGGCGCGGACCCAGCCGTCCACCTCCAGGTTGTAGATGCCCACGGCCACGGCGCCGCCGGCGATGCCGAAGGAGGCCACGGCCTGGCCGTAGTACGCCCCCGTGTTCTGCTGCTTGACCGGTGTCTCGTCCATGGGTCGAGCATCGGGCGCGGGGGCCGGCGGGGCATCCGTGTGCGTACTCATCCCGGTACTCAGCCCGTCGGGCTCCGAGGGGCCGGGGCGGCGCCGGAGGTGCGGCGGACAGGGACGACGGGGCGGGCGGGGCCGGCGGCGCGTGCCGGCGGGCTGTCAGAACGCGGAGACCCCGGTGCGGGCGCGGCCGATGAGCAGCTTCTGGATCTGGCTCGTGCCCTCGTACAGGGTCATCACGCGGGCGTCGCGCAGCAGCTTGCCGGCCGGGTACTCGTCGACGTACCCGTAACCCCCGTGGACCTGGAGGGCGTTGCTCGCGGCCCGCACGGCGGCCTCGGAGGCGAAGAGCTTGGCGGTGGAGGACTCGGTGGCGAAGGGCTCGCCCCGGTCGATGAGGTCGGCGACCCGCCAGGTCAGCAGCCGGGCGGCGTCGACGTCGACGGATATGTCGGCGATCAGCTCCTGCACCAGCTGGTGGTGGGCGATGGGCTTGCCGAACTGCTCGCGCCGGGCGGCGTACGACACGGCCGCGTCCAGGGCCGCCTGCGCGATGCCGACGCAGCCGGCGGCGACCGACATCCGCCCCTTGGCCAGCGCGGACATGGCGACGGAGAACCCCTTGCCCTCGGGGCCGAGCATCGCGGAGGCGGGTACGCGGACTTCGTCGAAGGTGAGCTCCGCGGTGGCCTGGCCGCGCAGGCCGAGCTTGCCGTGGATCTCCCGGCGGGTCAGCCCCGCACTGTCGGCGGGGACGAGGAAGGCGGAGACCCCGCGGTGGCCGGGCTCGTCGCCGGTGCGGGCGAAGAGCAGCACGACGTCGGCCCAGGTCCCGTTGGTGATGAACATCTTGCTGCCGCTGACCAGGTACGAGTCGCCCTCGCGCACGGCGCGGGTGGTGAGGTTGCCGGCGTCGGACCCGGTGCCCGGCTCGGTGAGGGCGAAGCAGCCGAGCGCGTCACCGGCGCACAGGCGCGGCAGCCAGGCCCGCTTCTGCTCCTCGCTCCCCCAGGAGGCGATGGTCTTGGCGACGAGGCCGAGGGAGACGGAGACGATGCCGCGGACGGCGGAGTCGCCGCGGCCGAGCTCCTCGGTGACCAGGACGTAGGCGAGGTGGTCGCCGCCCGAGCCGCCGTACTCCTCGGGCACGGTCAGGCCGAGGAAGCCGAGCGCGCCGAGCTTCTTCACGACGGCGCGGTCGACGCTCTCGGCACGGTCCCACTCGGCGGCGTACGGGGCGACCTCGCGCTCGGTGAACTCGCGCGCGAGCCGGCGGACGGCGGCCTGTTCCTCGCTCAGTTCCATATGCACCGGGCACCTCCGGAGGCGCTTTAACTAGCGCCGGTAGTTTATGGCGGGCAGGCCCTACTATGTGGCGCATGGCCAGACCGCGCAAGCCTCTCCTCAGCAGAAGCCTCATCGTCGAGGCGGCGGGCGCCCTGGTGGACGCGGAGGGGCTGGAGGCGCTCTCGACGCGGCGGCTGGCGGCCGCCCTCGGGGTCAGCGGGCCGTCGCTGTACAACCACTTCCGGACCAAGGACGAGATCCTGGAGGCCGTCGCGGACGCGGTGAGCGCCCGCGTCGACTTGTCGATGTTCGAGGCTGCCGCGTTCGGGCCGTCGGGCGGGGCCGGGGCGGGAAACTTGCCGGGGATCTTGCCGGGAAGCGGTGGGAGCGGTGGGAGCGGCCTGAGCGGGCCGCCGGGGGGCACGCCGGACTGGCGGGCGGCGCTGCACGCCTGGGCGCACTCCTACCGGGACGCCCTGTCCGACCATCCCAACATCGTGCCGGTACTGGCGCGCGGTCCGGGCCGCCGGCCGGCCGGGCTGCGCCTGGCGGACGCCGTGTTCGGCGCGATGACGGCGGCGGGCTGGCCGCCGGCACAGGCCACCCGGATCGGCGCGCTGATGCGGTACTTCATCCTGGGCTCGGCGGTGGCCTCCTTCGCGGGCGGTTTCGTCGACGACGAGGCGGCCTACGACCCCGCGGACTATCCGCATCTCGGCCAGGCCCACCTGCTGGCGGACCGTCGGCGCGAGGTGGACGAGGGCGCGTTCGAGACGGGCCTGACCGCGCTCCTGGACGGGCTGACCCTCCAGTACGAGGCACTGGAGGGTCAGGAGAGCCCGTAGGGGCGCGAGGGCCCGGGGTGCGGGGCCGCAGCGGGACGGGGCATCAGCCGGGAGCGAAGCCTCGGCCCCGGGAGCGGGGACTCGGCCGGGCGCAGGGCCTCGGCCGGGCGCAGGGCCTCGGCCGGGAGCGGCTCTAGAAGACGACCAGCGAACGGCCGCCCTTGCCCGCGAGCATCGCCTCGAAGGCGGCCGGGATGCCGTCCAGGGTGATGCGGTCGGTGACGAGGGCGCCGAGGTCGATCCGGCCCGCGCGGACGTGCTCCGCGATCACCGGGAGGTCCCGGGCCGGGTCGCTGTTGCCGTAGACGCAGCCGGTCAGGGTGCGGGCGAAGTGGAAGATCTCCAAGGCGTGGAAGGTGACCTGCTGCTCCTTGCCCCCGATCCCGACGACCGTGGTCCGGCCGCCGCGCCGGGTGGACTCCCAGGCTCCGCGGATGGTGTCCGCCCGCCCGACGCACTCGATGGCGACATCCGCACCCTGACCGCCGGTGAGGGCGCGGATCTGCTTGGCGGTGGTGTCGGAGGCGAGGACGAAGTCCGTGGCTCCGGCCGCGCGGGCGAGCTCCTCCTTCGCCGGGGACACGTCCACAGCCACGATGGGGCCCGCCTGGGCGATGCGGGCGGCCTGGAGCGCGGCCAGGCCGACGCCGCCGACGCCGAAGACGGCGACGGACTCGCCCGGGAACACCTGGGCGCTGTGGTGGACCGCGCCGTAGCCGGTGAGGACGGCGCAGCCCAGGAGGGCGGCCTCGGGGAGCGGGATCCCCGCAGGCGCGGGCAGCACGCAGTTCGCCGCGACGACGGTCTCCTCCGCGAAGGCGCCCACGTTCAGCCCGGGGTGCAGCTCGGTACCCTGCGCGTCGTGCGCGTGGACGGCGCCGACTCCGGTGAGGGCCTTGGCGCAGAGCCAGACCTCGCCGATCGAGCAGTGGTGGCACTCGCCGCAGGACGGGGCCCAGTTGAGTACCACTCCGTCGCCGGGGGCGACGTGCGTGACACCCTCGCCGACGGCGAGGACGGTGCCCGCGCCCTCGTGGCCGAGGACGGCGGGGACCGGGACCCGCATGGTGCCGTTGGTGAGGGAGAGGTCGGAGTGGCAGACCCCGGCGGCGGCGAGCTTCACCCGCACCTGGCCGGGGCCGGGCTCGGGCAGCACGATCTCCCGTATCTCCAGAGGGGCTCCGACGGCGGGCAGGATGGCGGCGCGGACCATGATCGTCGTCTCCGTCTTGTCAGGCTGAGGTACTGGGCGGGCGGTACGGGGGGTGGGACGCCGTCGCGGCGGGGCCGACGGACGGGCGGCGGCAGGTGGGCGGGGCGGTGGGCCCGCCGGCAGGCCCACCGGTGAGGCGGTGGGCCTGGCCGGTGGTCGGCCTCGGGCCTTGGCGCCGACGCTCAGAACTGCAGGGACTTCGTCTGGAGGTACTCGACCAGGCCGTGCGGGCCCAGCTCGCGGCCCACGCCCGACTGCTTGTAGCCGCCGAAGGGTGCGAGCACGTTGAAGCGGCCGCCGTTGATGTCCACCTGGCCGGTGTCCATGCGGCGTGCGAAGGCGACGGCCGTCTCCTCGTCCGCCGCCCACACCGCGCCGCCCAGGCCGTAGACGGTGCCGTTCGCGATGCGCAGGGCGTCCTCCTCGTCCTCGTAGGGGAGGATCGACAGGACCGGACCGAAGATCTCCTCCTGGGCGATGGTCATGTCGGGCGTCACGTCCGCGAACACGGTGGGCGCGACGAAGTACCCGCGCTCGTGCGGCGCGTCGGGCCCGCCGGCGACGAGGCGGGCGCCCTCCTCGATGCCCTTGGCGATGTATCCGCGCACGCGTTCGTGCTGCTTGGCGTTGACGACGGGACCGAGGCGGGTGGCCGGGTCCCGGGGGTCGCCGGTGGTGTACTTGGCGACGGCGGCGGCCGCCAGCGCGACGACTTCCTCGTGCTGGTCCCGGTGGACGAGCATGCGGGTGAGCGCGTTGCAGCTCTGGCCGGCGTTGTTCATGACGTGGCCCACGCCCGCCGCGACGGCCTTGGCCAGGTCGGCCCCGGGCAGGATGACATTGGCCGATTTGCCGCCCAGTTCGAGAGCGACCCGCTTGACGGCGGCCCCCGCCGTGGCCCCGATCTTGCGGCCGACGGCGGTCGAGCCGGTGAACGAGACCAGGTCGACCCCCTCGTGCGCGGCCAGCGCCTGACCGGCGACCGGGCCCGTACCGGTCACCAGGTTGAAGACCCCGGCCGGGACGCCCGCCTCGTGCACGGCCTCGGCGAAGAGCTGTGCGGTCAGCGGGGTGTCCTCGGCCGGCTTGAGGACGAGGGTGCAGCCGGCGGCGAGAGCGGGTGCCACCTTGGCAACGACCTGGTGCAGCGGGTAGTTCCAGGGCGTGATCGCTCCGACCACGCCCACCGGCTCCAGCAGCACGGTGGAGTTGCGGATCCGCTCCTCGAAGGCGTACGAGGCCCCGAGCTCGGCGTACGAGGCGGACACCGCGACCGGCGATCCGACGTGGACCATCTCGGCGAAGGCGAGCGGGGAACCGAGTTCGGCGGTGACGACCTCGGCGATCTCGCTCTTGCGGGCGGCCAGTACGCCGCTCAGCGCTCCGATCAGGGCCGCCCGCTCGGCCGGGGGCGTGGCCGCCCAGCCGGGGAGGGCGGCGCGGGCCGCGCGTACGGCGGCGTCGACATCCTCCGCCGTTCCGGCCGGGACCTCGGCGATGACCTGCTCGTCGGCGGGGTTGACGACCGCGATCCGCTCGCGGCCGACCGCGGGCCGCCACTCCCCGCCGATGTACATCCCGTCGTGGGCCTTCATGGCATTCCTCCCGAGCACGCACCCGCGCGTAGACCTGACCTCTCGAACACCCTACAAACTAGCGCCGGTAGTTTTCCGCGCGCCAGAGGCTCCGGGGATCAGATGGTGCCGAAAACCATCCCTGCCCCGAGCACGACAAGAGAGGTCAGAGCCGCCCATTTCACGGTGAACCGGGTGTGGTCCGCGAACTCCACCTTGGCCATGCCGACGAGGACGTACACGGCCGGGACCAGCGGGCTGGACATGTGCAGCGCCTGTCCGACCAGGGAGGCGCGGGCGATCTCCAGCGGGGAGACCCCGTGCGCGGCACCCGCTTCGGCCAGGACGGGCAGGACGCCGAAGTAGAAGCCGTCGTTGGACATGAAGTACGTGAGCGGCAGGCTGAGCAGGCCGGTGACCAGGGCCATGTGCGGTCCCATGCCCTCGGGGACGGCGCCGACGAGCCAGTCGGCCATGTGCTTGACCATGCCGGTGCCGGTGAGGACGCCGGTGAACACGGCCGCCGCGAAGACCATGCCGGCGACGTTGAGGACGTTGTCGGCGTGGGCGGCGAGGCGGGCCCGCTGGTCGGGCATGTGGGGGAAGTTCACGGTGAGGGCGAGTGCGGCGCCGAGCAGGAACAGCACCGGGATGGGCAGCAACTCCGTGATCATCGCGGTGAGGAGGGCGACGGTGAGCCCGGCGTTGAACCAGTAGAGGCGCGGCCGCAGGGTGGCGCGGTGCGGGTCGAGGCCCTGGAAACCGCCCTCGTCGGCGGCGGGGACGGCGCTGTCGCCGGGCGTGGGACCGGGCGTGACGTCGGGTGTGATGCCGGGCGTGACGTCGGGTGTGATGCCGGGCGTGACGTCGGGTGTGATGCCGGGCGTGACGTCGGGTGTGATGCCGGGCGTGGCGTCGGGCGTGGCGTCGGCGGCCGTGCCGGCACCCGCGCCGACGGTGACCAGCGCGGTACGGGGGGCGGCAGCGTCGGCGGGGTCGCTCCCGGCGGCCGCGGCCCCGTCCGTCGGCAGCGCGAGGAGGCCGACCCGGCGGCGCTCCCTGAGGCCGAGAACGTACGCGAGCACGAACACGAAGATCAGCCCGACGGCCAGAGCCGGGATCATCGGGACGAAGATGTCGGCGGCGTCGAGCTTGAGGGCGGTCGCGGCGCGCGCGGTGGGGCCGCCCCAGGGCAGCGTGTTCATGACGCCGTTCGCCGTCGCCGCGACACCCGTCATCACCACCAGGCTCAGGCCGAGCCGCTTGTACAGCGGATACATGGCCGAGACGGTGATCATGAAGGTGGTGGAGCCGTCACCGTCGAGCGAGACGATCGCGGCGAGGATCGCGGTGCCGACGACGACCCGCATCGGGTCGGCCTTGCAGAAGCGCAGGATGCCGCGGACGATCGGGTCGAAGAGGCCGACGTCGATCATCAGGCCGAAGTAGACGATGGCGAACATCAGCATGGCGGCGGTGGGCGCGAGCTTGCCGACGCCGTCGATGACGTAGTCGCCGAGCTGCGCGCCCTGTCCGGCGAACACGCAGAAGAGCGCGGGGATGAGGACGAGCGCCGCGATGGGCGACATTTTCTTCATCATGATCAGAACCAGGAAGGTCGCGATCATGGCGAAGCCGAGGAAGGTCAGCATGCTGGGAACGTAGGCGCCTCCTCATGGGGCCAACAAGGTGTCCGGCCGTGAGCAATACGAGCAAAACCCCAGCTCAGGGCAGTGGTGTGAGCTCGACCGGGAAGCCGTTGAGCACCGCTGTGCCGGACAGCGGGTCGAGCAGCGTGCCGTCGAGGAGCTGGTTGACGTTCACTCCGGGCTCGGCGGAAGCCACCGAGAGCCGGGTGCCGGGGCGGTCGTGGCCCCAGCCGTGCGGCAGGCTCACCACGCCGGTCCGCACGGTGTCGGTGACCTCGACCGGGACCTCCAGGCTCCCGCCGTCGGCCGCGACCCGGGCCCGGCCGCCGTCGACGAGGCCCAGCCGGTCCGCGTCGAGAGGATGGACCTGCAGGGTGCAGCGGTTGGAACCTCCGGTGAGGGCCGGGACGTTGTGCAACCAGCTGTTGTTGGACCGCAGGTGGCGGCGGCCCACGAGCACCAGGACGGCGGGGCGGTCGGCGAGCGTCGCGCGCAGTCTGGGGAGCTCGGCCGCGATCGGGTCCGGGAGCAGCTCGATCCTGCCGCTGCGGGTCCTCAGCACGCCCGCCAGCCGGGGCCGGAGCGGGCCGAGGTCGATGCCGTGCGGGTGCGCGAGCAGCTGCTCCAGGCTGACGCCTCCCCTGTCCGGGCCGATCTCGGCGCCCGGAGCGGAGTCGGCGGCAGAGTCGGCTTCGCGGCCGTTGGCGGAGCCGAACATGTCTCCGTACGGCCCGAGTCGGAGCATCATGTCGAGCCGGCGCTCCGGGCCGTTCTCCCCGGTCAGCAGGGCGGCGAGGCGCGCCGGGTCCTGCCCGTGCAGGGGCGAGTCCGGGTCGGCGGTCTCCCGGGCGAGGGTCGCGCCGATGGCCAGTTCGTCGACGGCTTCCGGGCCTGCCGTGCCGTGCATGCCGGATACGGCCAGCACGAGGCGCGCGTGGATCTCGCACTCGTCGAGCCGGTCCGGCTCCAGCGGGACGGCGGGCCGCGAGTAGCGCACCTGGTTGCGGATGGCGAAGCCGTTGAAGGCGAAGTCGTGGTGCCCGCTCTGCGAGGGCGGCGGCGGGGGCAGTACGACGTGGGCGTGGCGCGAGGTCTCGTTCAGGTAGGGGTCGATGCTGATCATGAAGTCGAGTCCGGCCAGGGCGGCGTCGAGCCGTCGGCCGTCCGGGGCGGACAGGACCGGATTCGCGGCGATGGCGATCAGGGCGCGGATCCGGCCCTCCCCCGGGGTGTCGATCTCCTCGGCCAGGGCGGCTGTGGGCAGTTCGCTCTTGGCCTCGGGGTGGCCGCTGACCCGGCTGTGCCAGCGGCCGAGGGTGAAGCCCTTCCCGGGCCCCGCGGGACGCGGGCGGGCGCCGGTGGCCGGGAGCGGGAAGAGGGCCCCGCCCGGCCGGTCGAGGTTGCCGGTGAGGATGTTCAGTACGTCGACGAGCCAGCTGGCGAGGGTTCCGTGCGCGACGGCGCTGCTGCCCAGCCGCCCGTACACGGCGGCGGTCGGCGCGGCCGCGAGCTCGCGGGCGAGGGTGCGGATCTCGTCGGCCGTGAGGTCGCATGCGGGTGCTACGGCCTCAGGAGTGAAACGCGCCAGCGCGGTGGCGAGTTCCCCGAATCCCCCGGTCTGTTCCTCCAGCACGCCGGGGTCGGTCAGCCGCTCGGTCAGCAGGGTGTGCGCGAGGGCTGCGAGCAGCAGGGCGTCGCTGCCGGGGCGCGGTGCGAGGTGGCGGTCGGCGAGCCGCGCGGTGCGGGTGCGGCGCGGGTCGACGACGACGAGGGTGCCGCCCCGGGCGCGCAGAGCCTTGAGCCGGCCGGGGAAGTCGGGGGCGGTGCACAGGGAGCCGTTGGACTCGACCGGGTTGGCGCCGATCAGCAGGAGGAAGTCCGTACGGTCCAGGTCGGGGACGGGGATGGCGAAGGGGTCGCCGAAGAGCAGTCCGCTGGAGACGTGCTTGGGCATCTGGTCGAGCGTGCTGGCGGTGAAGAGGTTGCGGGTGCCCAGGGCTTTGAGCAGCAGCGGCGGGTAGAGGGCGCCGGCCATGGTGTGGACGTTCGGGTTGCCCAGGACGACGCCGACCGATTGGGCCCCGTACTCCCGGACGAGGGCGGGGACGGCGGCGGCGATGGCGTCGTAGGCCTCGTCCCAGGTGGCCTCCTGGAGCCGGCCGTCCTTGCGGACGAGGGGCGTGCGCAGCCGGTCCGGGTCGGAGTCGAGGGCTCCGAAGGCGGCGCCCTTGGGGCAGATGAAGCCTCGGCTGAAGATGTCTTCGCGGTCGCCCCGGGCGCCGGTGACGGCGGTGCCCTCGATGGTGAGGGTGAGGCCGCAGGTGGCTTCGCAGAGCGGACAGATGCGCAGGGCGGTGCGGGGCATGGGCCCTCCAGGGCGACAGGCTGCGGCACGGGCACGCGGGCGCACTGAGCATACCGACCGGTAGGGACGGCGGGGAGGGGGGTGGACGGAGAGACTGTCCGCGCACCGCGCCGGGGGTGGGGGTGCGGGTGGGAGCCTCCTCCGTCAGGACGGGAGGGGGCTCGCACGGCGGGGAGGCGTTTCAGTCCAGGAAGCGTGCGAGGTAGGCCTGCATCATGGCGCGGGTCTCGGCCACGATGCCGGGGTCGCCGTCCGGATCGCTGCGGAACGCGAGTTGGATCAGCGCGTCCGTGGCCTCGACCGCGACGAGGACCCCTCGTTCCAGCGTGGCGTCAGGGGTCAGCCCGAGGTGCCCGCTGAGGAGTTCGGTGAGGCGCGCGGCCACGAGGTGGTTGGGGTCGGCCGCCGGCCCGCCGGCGGGCGGTGCGGGGACCCCGAAGTCGACGAGCGCGAAGCCGGGGACCGTGCGCTTCATGGCCAGGTACTCGTCCAGTACGGCGTCCACGACGGGCCGCCAGTCGGTGGCCGGGAGCCCGGCGAGGCGGTCGGCGATGCCGTCCGCGTAGCGGTCGAGGTTCCGGTGCGCGAGGGCGGTGGCCATGGCCCGCTTGTTGCCGAAGAACCGGTACACGGATCCGATCGGCACACCGGCGCGCAGGGCGACGGCGCGGGTGCTGAGGTTTTCGTACCCGGTCTCGTCGAGGAGCTCGGCGCAGGCGTCGAGGATCCGGGCGAGCCGGTCGGCGCTGCGCTGTTGGACGGGAGTACGGCGCAGGGAGTGGGCGGGAGGCACGGGGTCCATCATGCCGCTCCTCCGTTCTCAGTTCAGCAGGAGGCCCAGTCCCCCGATGGTGTAAGTGATCATCAGCGCGAGCAGGGGGAGCTGGCCGGCCACCGCCTTCGCGGGCGGGAAGAGGCGTACGGAGCGGTCGTGGGCCGCAACGACGCCGAGGACGTGGCCGGTGACGACGGCGATGACCTGGAGGGCGGCGAGGCCCCCAGGAGCCAGTGGTGGAGCGGGTTCGGGGGCGTTGTCAGTGCCGAGTGCCATGCTTACTGTGCGTGGTCCTTCGGTTACCAGGAGGGAGAAGTAATGGGCGACGAGATAGCCGAGCGCGATCGGCACGAGTGAGTGCGCGAAGGCGGTCAGCGGGCCGGGGTGCGGGCCGCTGACGAGGCGGGTGGCCGCCGCGCAGAGGCAGTAGAGGGTGGCGACGAGGGCGACGGAAGCGAGCAGTCCGAGCGTGGCCGTGGGGGTGCGGCCGAGGGGGGAGGTCTGTACGGCGTTGATCCATGAGGGGTTGTCGGAGAAGCCGTCGTAGGCGGTGGAGCCGAGCAGGACGCAGACGGTGGCGACGAGTCCGGGCCGCTCGGGCGTCGCGTCGAGTCCGTGGAAGGGGTTGCGGAGCACCAGGTGGCCGTCATGGCGGCGGCCGAGGGGGGAGAGCCGGGCGAGGAGGGCGGAGTACGCCTCGAAGGCGTCTCCGTCGTCGAACCAGCGCTCGCCGAAGCGGGCGGCGAGCAGGAGCTGGAGGGTGGCGTAGACGGCGAGGGCGATCAGGAGGGTGGTGGTGGATGCGGGGTCGGGAGCGACGAGTTCGAGCCAGGTGAAGGCGAACAGGCCGGCGGCGGCGGGCCACTGTCCCAGGCGGGCGGGGAGCGGGCGGACCGGTCGGCGGAGGCGGGGTTCGTGCCGGTGCGGGGCGAGGGCTCTGGCCCGGCCCCGGGTGAGGAGGCGGTGGAGGGTGCGGAGCGGGTTGACCAGGCGCCAGACGGGGCCGAGGAGAAGGGAGGCGGGGACGAGTCCGACCCAGAACAGGACGTAGACGGCGCCGGCGGCGGGGTTGCGCGCGGGGTCGTCGGGACCGAGGAGGAGGTGCAGCAGCAGAGCGAGTGCGGCGGCGAGTCCGAGCGCACGCAGGACGGTACGGGTGGCCGGCGCGTCGGCCGCCCGCCGGACGGCGGCGGGCAGGGCGAGCCCGGAACGGTCACCGCGGAAGCGGGAGGCGGACCAGAGCAGGCCGAGGGCGAGAAAGGAGACGAACAACGCGGCGAAGGCACCGGCGAAGGCGTAGAAGGGCGAGATCGGGAGGTCGTGCTGGGACCCGATCCCGTGCGCGAGGGTGGTGAGCGGATCGGCCAGGTGAAGGACCACGTCCTGGCGATCCCCGCCCCCGGCGCCCGGGCGGGGACCCGGCCCGACGGAGCTCAGCACCGACCCTCCCGAAGCCCCGCCCCACGCCGACCGGGCAGGGGTATCCCGGTTCCGGGCCCGGGCCCGGTTCCGGGCCCGGGCCTGGGCGCCGAGCGGAGGCGCGCGCGGGGTGCGGTGCTGTGGGGTGCGGTGCTGTGGGGTGCGGTGGCGTGGGGTGCGGTGCTGTGAGGTGCGGGGCTGTGGGGCGTCGCCCGGTGCGGTGCGGTGCTGCGGGGCGGGGGTTTCGTGGGCGTGCCGGTTCGGGGTCGGGTCACCGGACGAGGAGTTGGGTCAGGAGGAGCTTCGACTCGTGGGTCTCGACCTCGAAGAGGCCGGTGCGGTCCGCGGTGAGGATCAGCGTGGCCTCTTGGCCTGCGGGGAGGGCGAGTTCCTGGTCGTAGCCGTGGACGTGCAGGGTGTCGGCGCGGTCGCTCGTGACGCGCAGGGCAACACGTTCGCCCCGCTTGAGTTCGGTGCGGGCGGGCGCGGGGGTGACCTTGCCGTCCCGGACTCCGATGGTCACCGTCCGGTCCGCCTGCTCCGGCGTCTGCCCCGAGGCCTGCGGGGCCGGCGAGGCGGGTGGCGGGGTGCCGTTGTGGCCGTGACTGTGGCCGCCGGACGGGTTCGGTGCGGGCCCGGCGAGCGGGGCCGCGTTCTCGACCGGCTTGCCGGACACCGCCCAGGCGGTGTGGTCGTCCGCGTACAGGCGGACGGTCAGGGTGCGCGCGCCCTCGGGTACCTGCGCCGCGGGCAGATGGAACCAAGGGCCGTACAGCCGGGCCGCCTTGCGGCCGTCGATCTCCAGGTGGGCGTGGCCCGCTCCTGGGAGCGCGGCGCCGCCGGCGCTGTCGGGGGTGAAGCGGAAGTTCCGCACGTCCAGTTGGAGGTTCCAGCCGTCCTCGGAGTCCGGGCGGAGGGTCAGCCGTACCTCGGGCGCGCCCTCGGCCGGGACCTCGCGGAGCCGGTGGCCGGCGCCGTCGTCGGCGGTGAGCAGGGTGCCGACGCTTCCGGTGGCCTGCTCGTGGCTGGTGCCC
This sequence comes from Streptomyces sp. NPDC058662, assembly GCF_042716255.1. Classification (NCBI taxonomy): domain Bacteria; kingdom Bacillati; phylum Actinomycetota; class Actinomycetes; order Kitasatosporales; family Streptomycetaceae; genus Streptomyces; species Streptomyces sp. NPDC058662. The sequence continues at coordinate 33,875 of NZ_JBHXRU010000026.1, forward strand.
GGCTTGTGGTGGGTGGTGGCCCGCCCCCCGCAGCCCGTCGCGCCGCCCGCGAGGAGCAGGGCGAGGGCGAGCAGGGCGGCGGTACGGGCGGGTCGCCGTGCCGTCCTGCGGCGCGCGGGCGGCGGGGTCCCACAGACGTCGCAGGCGACGCGGCGGTCAGTGCGGTCGGTCACGACGAGCCTCCAGTGGTCGATGCGGCCGGTGATCCCGCGCCGGCCGAATGGACCACGCGGGGCTCGGGGTTCGGGTAGCGCCCAGCCGCGCCCCCGCACGGCCGCCGAGGGGGGCGCGCCCGGTGGGACGCGTGGGTCGCGCGCCCTGAGAACGCCCCGCCGCGCCCAAGCCCGGCGGTCGGGGTCGGACGTACGCTGCGGGACGTGCAGGGCTCGGGCGCCCCGCCGCGCCCCGCACAGCAGCCGGGAGCGGGCCTGCCCGGTGGGATGTGCGGGGCTCCGGTGCGTCGCACGCCCCGCCGTGTCCCCGCGTGGCGGAGGGGGCCCGGTGGGGTGTGCGGGGCTCCGGTGCCTCGCCCTGGCGGGAGGCGGCGGGGTGGGTCATACGGCGGGGTTCGGGGTCGGGGTGGGCTGGGTGGTGGCGGTGTCTGGGGTGGCGGGGTGGCCTGAGGGGCGGGTGGCTGATGCGGCGACGGCCCACAGGACCCAGGCGACCGCTACGAGGGCCCGTACCCAGGCGGGGCTGAGGGGGGTCCACGGGATCATCAGGACGGCCTTGTCGAAGGCGTCGAGGAGGGTCAGTCCGGCCAGCAGCAGGGTCAGGCGGGCCAGCCAGGGCCGCGTCGGCCGCAGGGCCAGGCCCGCGCCCGTCCACCACAGGCCGAGAAGCAGGAGTGCCAGGGCCGGTACGAAGGTGGCGGTGAGCCCCGTCGTGGAACCCGCCACGTCCAGTGCCAGTCCCGCGAGGCCCAGGAGCGAGGCCGCCGTCCCCAGGCGGGTGCCGCGCAGCCGGCGCCACCACAGCACTCCGCCGACCAGGAGCAGGACGGCCCCGACGGCCAGTGCGAGCTGGGTCTCCACCCGCTCCAGGCCGCGTGCCCCGTACCAGTCGCAGCCGGCCGGCAGCCTGCGCGCCTGGGCGCTGTAGTCGGCGCAGACGAGGAGCTGCACCAGCTTCACCGGTTCGCCGACCAGCCGGGCCGAGGCTCCCGACACGTCGCCGCGCCGCTCCCCGCACTGCGGCAGGGTGCCGGGGGTCGAGCCGGCCGGTCCGTCCTGCCAGCAGTTGCCGCGTCCCTGGCCGTCCCACCAGACGTCCATCGCGTTGGGCCGGCTGGCCCCGTCCTTGTCCTTGCCCATGGTGTTGGCGGCGTACCGGTTGTGGTGGGAGGTGTCGGTCTGCTTGTCCCAGGCCTCCTCACCCCGGATGAAGGCCGGGACGGCGCTGAGGTAGAAGCCGGCGCGCCGGTGCCCGTACACCCAGTTGTCCTCGTACAGGTTCCAGTTGCCGCCCGCGGTGATGATCCCGGTGCCCGGCGGCATGGAGATCTGGGGGCAGACGACGCCGCGCTCGTAGCCGCGCTCGATGGGCGGTTTGGCGCAGGTGCCGTCGGCGATGTGGCGGTAGTAGTCCTGGTTGTTGTCGTGGATCAGGTTCCGCTCGAACTTGGCGTGGTTCTGCGGGAGTCCGGGGTGGCCGGGGAAGGCGCTGTCCATGGAGGCGCCGCCCATGTTCTGGTCGAACTCGTTGTCGTGCACCCACACCGAGTCGCCCGCGGTGCCGGAGTAGCCGACCATGTTGTGGTGGCTGCGGCAGCCGGTGATCTCGATGGAGTAGCGCGGGACCTCGTAGCCCCGCCCCTCGTTGATGTCGGAGGCGCTGCCGGGGTAGATGCCCGAGTCGCCGTTCCCGTACGACTCGCAGTTCTTGTAGAGCCCGTGGTCGCTGGCGAAGGTCAGGAAGCCGTACTCGTCGTTCCAGCGGGTCAGTACGTCGTCGATGACGAATCCGTCGCCTGCCAGGACGTAGAGGGAGTTGAAGGTCGTGCGCTGGGCCGTGAAGTTGCGGAAGTAGATGCCGTTGGAGCGGTCGGCCCGGATGCCGTTCAGCTTCTGGTACTTGGCGTCCACGATCACATCGAGGCGGGTGGCGCCCGTGCCTTCGATCTGCAGGTTCGTCTTGCCGAGGATGGCGACGAGGTTCTGGTTGTGGCGGCACTGGACCTGCTGCTCGTAGCTGAGGATCTGGTAGCCCAGCGAGGAGTCGGGGGCCTTGAGCGACGCGCACTCGCCGGTCGGGGCCGGCAGCGCGGGCTCCTCCTCGTAGAGGCCGGGAAGGATCGCGATGTTCATCCCGGGCCGGTCGACGGCGTCGACGGCCTGCTGGAGGTGCCGGAAGCCGTTCTTCTCGCAGCGCTCGTAGAGGGCGAGGTTGCGCTGTCTGAGCTCGTCCGGGAAGCCGGATATACGACGCTCGAAGCCGGGCCGGTCGGTCTTGCACACGATGAGGTCGGGCTCGGCCGCGCGGTACTCGGGCACGGATCCGGAACCGTCCGGGAAGGTGACGGGGCGCTCCTCGTGGGCGCGCGCGGCGGGGGCGGCGGCGAGGAGGGACAGGAAGGCGAGAAGGGCGGCGAGGAGCGCCGCCGGTACGGCAGGGAACCTGCGGGTCCACGACATGCGCGTGAGAGTAGAGCATTGTTCATCTTTTGGGAGCCCCCCGCGCACGAATCCCCGCGAGCCCCTCACGGCGGGCCGTGCGCGCCGGCGCGCCGATCTCCCCGTTGACGTGCGGGCCGCGGAATCCTACTGTCACCCATAGGATTCCTTCGAGGAGCGGGAGCAGCCCATGAGCGAGCAGGCCGGCAGCGAGCAGGCGAGGAAGACGGCGGAGGCACTCACGTACCTCACCGGCTTCGGCAACGAGCACAGCTCGGAGGCCGTCCCCGGCGCGCTTCCCCTCGGCCGCAACTCGCCCCAGCGCGCCCCCCTCGGCCTCTACGCCGAGCAGCTCAGCGGCAGCGCCTTCACCGAGCCGCGCACCCACAACCGCCGGTCCTGGCTCTACCGGATCCGCCCCTCCGCGGCCCATCCGCCCTTCACCCGGATCGACAACGGCGCCCTGCGCACCGCGCCCTTCACGGAGGCGCCGGCGGACCCGAACCGGCTCCGCTGGAACCCCCTGCCCGACCCGGCGCCCGGTACGGACTTCCTGGCCGGCCTGTGGACCCTCGGCGGCAACGGCGACGCGGCCCAGCGCGCCGGCATGGCCATCCACCTCTACGCGGCCGACACCTCCATGACCGACCGGGTGTTCAGCAACTCCGACGGAGAGCTGCTGATCGTCCCCGAGCGCGGCGGGCTGCTCCTGCGCACCGAGTTCGGCCTGCTCGCCGCCCGCCCCGGCGAGGTCGCCCTCGTCCCGCGCGGCGTCCGCTTCCGCGTGGAGCTCCTCGACACGGACGGGGCCCCGGCCCGCGGCTACGTCTGCGAGAACTACGGCCAGCCCTTCGAGCTGCCGAACCTGGGCCCGATCGGCGCCAACGGCCTCGCCGCCGCGCGGGACTTCCGCGCCCCGGTCGCGGCGTACGAGGACCCGGCCGCCGGTGAGCGCCCGACGGAGGTGGTCAACAAGTTCTGCGGCAACCTCTGGGCCGCGACCTACGACCACTCCCCGCTCGACGTCGTCGCCTGGTACGGCAGCCACGTCCCGTACGTCTACGACCTGCGCCGCTTCAACGTCCTGGGGTCGATCAGCTACGACCACCCCGACCCGTCGATCTTCACCGTCCTGACCTCGCCGTCCGACACCCCCGGTCTGGCCGGCGTGGACTTCGTCGTCTTCGCGCCGCGCTGGCTGGTGGGCGAGGACACCTTCCGCCCGCCGTACTTCCACCGCAATGTGATGAGCGAGTACATGGGCCTGATCGAGGGCGCCTACGATGCCAAGGCCGAGGGCTTCGTGCCCGGCGGCGGCTCGCTGCACAACATGATGTCCGCGCACGGTCCGGACCGGGAGACCTTCGACCGGGCGAGCGCCGCCGAGCTGAAGCCGCAGAAGATCGAGGACGGCCTGGCCTTCATGTTCGAGACCCGGTGGCCGATCGTCTCCACCTCGCAGGCCGCCGGCGCCGAGCACCTCCAGCGCGGCTACGACGACGTGTGGAGCGGCCTGCAGCGCCACTTCCGCGCCTGACCCGCTCCGCATAGCCTGCATCCGCCGCACCGCCACCCCTGCCCAGCCGTACGGAGAACCACCCGTGACCGCCTTCGCCCCCGACTCGCTGGTGCTGAACCGGAAGCTGCCCCTGTGGTACCAGGTGTCGCAGTCGCTGCGCGCCTCGATACTCGGGCGCACCCCGGACGACTCGCTGCGCCTCCCCACCGAGGAGCAGCTGGCCGGGCACTACGGGGTGAGCGTGCTGACGATGCGCCAGGCCCTCAAGGAGCTGGAGGGCGAGGGGCTGATCAGCAGGCACCGGCGGCGCGGCACCTTCATCGAGCCGGGCGCGCTGCGCAGCGCTCCGGTGCGGCTGCTGGGCTCGGTCGACGCGATCGTGGCCCAGCAGTCGGGCGAGCGCACGACGGTCCTCGGCCACGGCCGGACCGCCGTGTCCGGGGAGCTGCTGGAGCACTTCCCGGATACGCCCGAGGTGGTCACGTACCGGCGGCTGCGGCGCGATCCCGAGAGCGGGGAGCCGACCAACTGGGCGGAGAACGCGGTCCTGCCCGAGTTCGCCGCCGCGGTGCGCCCGGCCGATCTCGAACGCTGGCCGATGACGAAGGTGCTGCGGGACGTCGTCGGCGTGCGCATCAGCCGGATCACGGACACGGTCGAGGCCCGGCTCGCGGACCCGGAGACGGCCGAGCTGCTCCACGTCCCGCTGCTCAGCCCGATCCTGCACTACACGGGTGTGACGTACGACGAGGACGGCCGGGTGGTGGACGTGGCGCGCATCCGGTACCGGGGCGACCGGTTCTCGTTCACGGTGACGGTCGACGCGCACTGAGGAGGCTCGGGTAAGAGGGGCGGAGGGGCCGTGCGGGCACGCCGGCACGTCGCCCTCCCTACGCCTGCTGGGCGCGTGTCGCCCCGGCCCCCAGGTTCCGCTCGCCGCCCCCAGGGGTTGCGCTCGGCGTCCTCTCAGGTCTTCCGCTCGTCGCCTTCCGACCCGCGCCGCTCGCCCTCGGCGTCCGACCCGCGTTCACCCTCGGCCTGGGACGGCGTGGTCCGCATCGTGTCGGGGTGCCGCTGCTGCTTCTGGCGCTCGTCCATGTCCTCGTCCAGGCGCTCGCCCTCGGCCTGCGACGGAGTCGAGTATTCGTCGTACTGACTCATGACCGTCTCCTCGGTCGGCGCGCGTGCGCGTCCGCGCACCCGCCTCTACAAGGAGCGTAGCTCTTCGGCCTGGACGCGGCCCGGTCGTCGGGCCCCGTCGCTACCATCGGCCGGGTGAGCGCTGAGGAACCCGGGCCGGACCCGCTGCTGGACGATCTGATGCCCTGGGCCGTGGGCGGTCTGCGCCTGGGCCGGGACTGGGTGGCCGCGCCCGATCCGGGGACCCTGCGCGCCCGCTGGACCGCGCTGACCGGGGCCGCGGGAGCCGAGCGGGAGCGGCTCTTCCGGCCCAGCCGCAGGCGTACGCCCTCCGCCGGCGCGGCCGCGCTGCCGGGGCAGCGCTCGGCCGCCACCGCGCGCTTCGGGGATGTCCCGGGCCCCTTCCCCGACCCGGTGCGGGTGCTCCGCGACCCGTTCGACGAGCAGTGGCTGCTGCCCGACCAGCGGTTGATCGACACGGCCCGTCCGGAGCTGTGGCGGGTCCGCGATGCGCACCAGCTGTACCTGGTGGAAGGCGCGGACCCGCTGGTCACCGCCCATCTCCCGGTCGGGCGGCTCGGCCGGATCAGGCCGCTGCACCGACGCCCCGGCGGCGCCGAGCCGAACCTCGCCCCCGGCCTGCTGCCCCTGCTGGGCGAGCGCTACGGCGGCCGGGTCCGCGCCGAGGACGTGCTGTGCTGGATCCTCACGGCCGGTCGGCCCGGCCCCCGGGGATACGAGGTCCCGCTCGCCGCCGACCCCGAGCGCTGGCGGGCCGGACTGGAGCTGGGCCGCCGACTGCTCGCCGTCCAGCTGCGCGGGGCCCGCGCCGAACCGCCCCGGCTGCCCGGCGGCCGCCGGCCGTACGTCCGCTCGGCGGTCACGGCGTGGCCGCGGACCCTCGACTACGACGCCGGGAGCGAGACCCTGAGCCTCGGGGGCGGGACGGTCTCCCCCGTGCCGCAGGGCGCCTGGGAGTACGAGGTGAGGGGCACGCGGGTGCTGGAGGCCTGGTTCGCGGCCCGGGTCGCGCACCGCGGGCCGGACGCCGACGGGCTGGAGGCGCTGGGGCCGGACCCGTGGCCGCAGGGCTGGACCTCGGAGCTGACGGCGCTTGTCACGACCCTGGCGCTACTGGCGGACCTCGCCCCCGAGCGGGCCGCCTTCGAGCCGGGTCCCCCTCTGCCGGCCGCCGCGCTGCGGGCCGCCGGGGTGCTGCCGCCGCCCCGCTGGGCCCGGCGCCCGGCGTCGGTGCTGGACCACCAGGAGGAGGGCCCGGGCGGGCAGTTCGCGCTGCTGTAGCGCGCGGGCAGCCGTCCGCGCCCGGCGCCCGGCGGGACCCCCGAGAGCCCCCGGAGCCCGGTCCCCCCGACAGCCGTCAGCCCCAGGCGCCCAGCAGCCGGGTCAGGGACCGGTCGAAGACCGCGCTCATGTCCAGTCCCGCGCCGGGCACGGACGCGACGGCGGGCGGAGCCGTTGCCCCTGCCGGATCCGCGTCGGGGGTCGGCGCGGACGCCGTGAGGGCCGCGGTGAGCAGCGGGTACTGCCCGGTGGCCAGGCGCGACCCGAGCCAGGCCGTCCGTACGGCCTGTTCCTCGGCCTCGCTCCACGGCAGCGAGCGGGCCCGCTCGGCCAGGGCCAGTTCACCCGCCACGTAGGTGGCCACCGTGCCGTTGACGGCGGCGACGAGCTCCAGCTTCTCCCCGTCCGGTGCCTCCAGCGGCGCGAGCAGGGCCAGGCTGTGCTCCAGGTAGCGCAGGGCGTTCGGCCCGAAGCCGTAGACGGGGCTCAGCAGCCGGGGCAGCCACGGGTGGCGGTGCATCAGCGCCCGGGTCTGGCGGGCGAGCGCGAGCAGGTCGGCCCGCCAGTCTCCGGTCGGCCCGACCAGGTCGTACTCGGCGCTGACGGCGTCGACCATCAGCTCGTACAGGTCCTCCTTGCGCGGCACGTAGTTGTACAGGGACATCGTCCCGGCACCGATCCCGGCGGCCACGCGCCGCATCGAGACGGCCTCGATCCCCTCCGCGTCGGCGATCCGCACCGCCTCGGCGGCGATCGACTCGCGGCTGTGCGCGGGCCGCGGTCCGCGGCCCGCCCGCTGCGGGCGGGCCCAGATCACTTCGGGTTCAGCGGGGCGCCCGCTGGGTGTCATCGCTCATCACCTTCGTCCGTCTCGCCCCCCATCCTAGTTACGTACACCGTACGTAGTGCGGTAGGGTGCGCCGTATGACAACTACGTACGCTGTACTTAGTGAGGGTGTCGAGAAGAGCTACGGCCCGGTCCATGCACTGCGAGGCCTCGACCTCGCTGTGGCCGAGGGCACGGTCTGCGGCCTTCTCGGCCCCAACGGCGCGGGCAAGACCACCGCCGTCCGGATCCTCACCACCCTCTCCCCGCCCTCGGGCGGCCGCGCCCTCGTCGCGGGCCACGACGTCGTTCGGGACCCGGCCGCCGTCCGCCGCGCCATCGGCGTCACCGGCCAGTACGCCTCGGTGGACGGGGATCTGACCGGCCGCGAGAACCTCCGGCTCTTCGCCCGGCTGAGCGGACTGCGCGGCTCCGCGGGTCGGGCCCGCGCCGACGAGCTGCTGGAGCGCTTCGGCCTCGGCGAGGCGGCCGACCGGGTGGCCGGGACCTGGTCCGGCGGCATGCGGCGGCGGCTCGACCTGGCCGCCGGGCTCGTCGTCCGGCCCCGGGTCCTGTTCCTCGACGAACCCACCACCGGACTGGACCCGGCGGCGCGGGACCACATCTGGTCCGCGGTACGGACGCTGGCCGACGAGGGCACGACGGTGCTCCTCACGACCCAGTACCTGGAGGAGGCCGACCGCCTCGCGGACGACGTCGTGGTCGTCGACCGGGGCCGCGCCGTCGCCGCCGGCACCCCTGGCGAACTCAAGGCGCGGATCGGCGCCCACGCCGAGGTCACCGTCCCGGCGGCCGAGGCGCTCGCCGGCGCCGCCGCCGTACTCGACCGGCTCACCGGGGGGCGGCCGGTGCTCGACGAGGAGCGCCTCACCGTTGGCGTGACCGTGCTGGACGCCGGGCTGACCCTGCCGCGCATCGTCCGCGAACTCGACGGGGCGGGCATCCCCGTGACCGATGCCGGCCTGCGACCGCCCACCCTCGACGAGGTGTTCCTGCGCCTCACCCGGGTCCGCACCGCCGACGGCGGCGCCCCCGCCGCCACCACTCCCGACACAGCCGCCGCCGCGAAGGAGCACGCCGCATGAGCACCCTGCTGCCCGACGGAGGCGCTGTCCTCGTCCGCCAGGTGCAGAAGGCCCGGCACGCCCCGGCCCTGCTGATCCTCACGCAGACGATGCCGATCACCATGCTGCTGTTCTTCGGCTACGTCTTCGGCAGCGCGCTCGCGATGCCCGGGGCCGAGTACCGCGAGTTCCTGGTGCCCGGCCTGCTCGCCGCCACCGCCGCGAACGGCCTGATGACGGGCATGTTCACGGCCGCGCAGGACGCCCACCGGGGGGTGATGGACCGGTTTCGGACCCTGCCCATGAGCCGCAGCGCCGTCCCGCTCGGACAGACCGGCGCCGATCTGCTGACCACCGGGCTGTCCATGGTCCCGCTGATGCTCGTGGGGCTCGCCATGGGCTGGCGGATCGAGAACGGGGTGCCGGGCGCTCTCGGCGCACTGGGGGTGCTGCTGCTGTTCCGCTTCGCCACCGCCTGGGCGGGCACATACCTCGGGCTGCTGAGCCGCAGCGAGGAGGCGGCGGGCCAGCTCGGCAGCGCCACCTTCGTCCTGCCGCTGCTCTCCAGCGCCTACCTGCCGACCGACGGACTGCCCGGCTGGCTGCGCGCCGTGGCGGAGTGGAACCCGATCAGCGCGGTCGCCACCGCCGTGCGCGAACTGTGCGGGAACGCCGGCGGGCAGGCCGCCGCCGGGGCGGCCTGGCCCGCCGCGCATCCGGTCGCCGGGGCGCTGCTCTGGTCGGCGCTGCTCCTCGCGGTGTTCCTCCCCCTGGCCACCCGCCGGTTCGCGCGCGGCCTGGGCTGAGCGCGCCGCGGGCGCGGACTCCGGCACCGCCGCGGCCCGCCGTTCACCCTCAGCGGGGTGACAGGAGCGGCCGGACCGGGTAGGCACGGCTGACATGAGCACTGACACGCACCAGCCCGAGCCCCTCCCCCTGCACGGACTTACCGTCGTCGCCGTCGAACAGGCCGTCTCGGCCCCCTTCGCCACCCGCCAGCTCGCCGACCTCGGCGCCCGGGTGATCAAGGTCGAGCGTCCCGACGGCGGCGACTTCGCGCGCGCCTACGACACCGCCGCGCACGGCCTCGCCTCGCACTTCGTCTGGGCGAACCGTGGCAAGGAGTCGATCGCGCTCGACCTGAAGGACCCGCGCGGGCTGGAGGTCCTGCACGGCCTGCTGGCCGACGCGGACGTCTTCGTCCAGAACCTCGCGCACGGAGCCGCCGCCCGGCTGGGGATCGACTCCGCCGCGCTCTGCGCCCGTTACCCGAGGCTGGTCGCCGTGGACGTGTCCGGCTACGGTGCGCAGGGCCCGTACGCGCACAAACGCGCCTACGACATGCTCGTGCAGTGCGAGGCGGGACTGGTGTCGGTGACCGGCACCCCGGAGCAGCCCGTCAAGGCGGGGATCCCGGCCGCGGACATCGCGGCGGCCATGTACGCGTTCTCGGGTGTGCTGGCCGCGCTGCTGCGGCGCGGCACCACCGGGCGCGGGGGCAGGGTGGAGGTGTCCATGCTCGACGCGCTCGCCGAGTGGATGGGGCACCCGCTGCACCACACGATGCACGGCGGGCAGCAGCCCGCGCGGACCGGGCTGGCGCACGCGGTGATCGCGCCCTACGACGCCTACCCGACGGCCGACGGCGACCGGGTGCTGCTCTCGGTACAGAACGACCGCGAATGGCGCCGGCTCACCGAACAGGTCCTGGACGCACCGCGGTTGGCGGACGACCCGGCGTACGCGACGAACGCGGCGCGCACCGCGAACCGCGCGGAGACCGACGCGGTGGTCGCACGGGCGCTGGGCCGGCTGGGCGCGGACGAGGCGATCCGGCGGCTGGAGGCGGCGGGGATCGCGTGTGCACGGCTGAACTCGGTGGCGCAGCTGGCGGGGCATCCGCAGCTGGCGGCGCGCGACCGCTGGCGGGAGGTGGGTTCACCGGCCGGTCCGCTGCGGGCCCTGCTGCCGCCGATCGGACTGCCGGACAGCGCGGCACCGCACATGGGTGCGGTGCCCGCGCTGGGCGAGCACACCGGAGCCCTGCTGCACGCCCTGGGGATGTCGGACGAGCAGATCTCAGCGCTGCGCCGGGACGGTGTGGTCGCGTAGGGCCGGGGAGCCGGAGGTGCCGGGGGCCGGACGGTGAACGGCCCCAAGGGTTGCGGCAGTTACAAGCGGCGGCTGCCGAAGAGCGTGCGACGCAGACGGCGCAGCGGCGCGAAGAGCGACACACGCGCGCTCCGGCTCCGCAGACGGTGCGTGTGGTCGCGGGAGGTGAGCTCGCGCATCAGGAGCGTCGCCTCGGCGGCCTCCCGGTGCGGGACGGCGGGTCCGCCCAGCACGGCGAGATGGCGGTCGAGGCGCGAACTGGTCGCACCGCTGCCGCAGGTGATGGCAGGCACGCGAGGCGGCCTGCTGCGCATTGCTATCTGTTCCATGTTCTCTCCCCACCCGTACGAGGGCACCCGGCCCGGGCAGGTTAACCCTATCGCCCCCGGGTCGCCCCCGGGTATCCCGGTGGTGTGAATTACCCCTGTGGCGACGGGGAGTTGACGATTACTCAGTGGAGTCGACCGTCACTCTCCGCACAGGTTTCGAGGGCCTCGGAACTGTCGGTGCAAGTCACGTCACGACGGGCGCCACTTCCGGCCCACTGCGCTAACTTGGAGTGATCAACCAGTGACCTGTGGGTGCGCGGGGGCGCACAGGGGCACACAGCGCGGGGACACACAGGGGGGCTCGCATGAGCGGAAATGTGAGTGACGTGCGCGACACCGGCGGGGATCCAGGGGCCGAACGTCTCATATCGGGCCGCTACCGGCTGCTGGAGCCGCTCGGCCGCGGCGTGACGGGTCTCGTGTGGCGGGCGCGGGACGAGGTCCTGGCCCGCGACGTCGCCGTGAAGGAGGTACGGGCGCCGGCGGGCCTGGAGGCGGCCGAACTCCAGCGCCTGTACCGCCGGTTGGAGCGGGAGGCCTGGGCAGCGGCCCGGATCTCGCACCGGGGGGTCGTCACGGTCCACGACGTGGCCTCCGAGGACGGGCGGCCCTGGATCGTGATGGAGCTGGTGCGCGGGCTGTCGCTGGCGGAGGTACTGGAGGCGGAGGGGCCGATGCCCCCTCAGCGGGCCGCGCACATCGGGGAGCAGGTGCTCGCGGCGCTGCGCGCCGCGCACGACTCCGGGGTACTGCACGGGGACGTCAAGCCCGGCAACATTCTGCTCGCCAACGACGGTCGGGTGCTGCTGAGCGATTTCGGGGTCGCGGTCCCGCAGGGGTCCCCGGGGCCCACCGCCGCGGGCGGGACGGCGGGCTCCCCCGAATACCTGGCGCCGGAGCGGGTGTCGGGGGGCGATCCCGGGCCGCGGTCCGACCTGTGGGCCCTCGGGGTGCTGCTGTACGTGGCCGTCGAGGGGATATCGCCGTTCCGCCGGGCGGACCGGGCGGACACGCTGCGGGCCGTACTGGAGGGCGAGGTGCCGGCGCCGCGCAGGGCCGGACCCCTGGAACCGGTACTGGAGGGGCTGCTGCGCAAGGATCCCGCCGCCCGGCTGTCGGCGGGCGAGGCGGCCGGGATGCTGCGGGTGCTGGGCGCGGGCGGCGCCGTACGGGCCCCGGGCGGGCCGGAGTCGGGACCCGCCGCCGCGGACACCGCGCCGCACCGACGCGGGAGTGGGGACGGGCACGGCGGCGGGGGCGGGGGCGACGCCGGGGGCTCCGGGGGCTCCGGGGGCTCCGGGGACTCCGGGGACTCCGGGGACTCGCCGCCGGCCCCGGCGGCCGGGGCCGCGGGGCGGGATCCGGCGCCGCGGCCGGGGCGGGCGGCGCTGGTCCTCGCCGTCGGTGTCGTCTTCGTGCTGCTGGCGGTGGGCGTGCTCGGATGGCTGCTGCTGGAGTAGGAGGCCCCGGGCCGGGGCCCCCTGCTCACCCTGCGCTGTGGTGCCCTGCGGTGCGCTCCGTTCAGGCGGCGTTGGTGAAGACCGGCAGGTAGCCGCTGGACTGCCCGGCGGCGGTGGGGTGGTACGACTCGCCGATGTTCAGCCAGTTGACGCTGTGCAGCCACGCGCTGCCGGAGCAGATCTCGTGGCCCGTGAAGGCTCCGGCGACCGAGGCGAAGGTGAAGCCGTGGTCGGCGGCGCGCTTGGCGATGGCGGCGTTGAGGTAGTCGGCCGCGCCGTTGATGGCGGCCCGTTCGCCCTCGCTGAGGCCGGCGGTGCAGGTGCCGTTGAGCTTGTAGAAGCGGGGATAGCCGAGGACGACGACACGCGCGTTCGGCGCGCGGCTGTCGATGGCGCCGTAGACCTGGTCGAGTTGGCCGGGGAGGGTGGAGTCGACGTACGCCTTGGCCTGGTTGACGCGGTTGACGCAGGTGGACTCCGACTGGAGCACACAGGTCGTCATGACGTCGGAGAATCCGGCGTCGTTGCCTCCGACGGTGACGGACACCAGGTCGGTACCGGAGTTCAGCGGGCCGAGCTGGCCGTTGAGGACGTCACCCGTGCGGGCACCGGAGCAGGCGGTGAAGGAGAAGGTCTGCGGGGAGTGGGCGGCGGCCCACAGGGCCGGGTAGGCGCGGGGGGTTCGTTTGCAGTTGCCGCTCCCGCTGTCGTAGTTGCCGGCGCCGACGCCGGAGGAGTAGGAGTCGCCGAGGGCGACGTAGCCGAAGTCGGCCTGGGCGGCGGACGCCTGGCCGGCGCCGAACAGGGCGGTGCCCGCGGCGAGTAACAGGGTGGAGGTCAGGGCTGCGAAGCGCGTCAGTCTCATGCTCATGGGGATGCGGCTCCTTGTGGGGGTTACTCCTGAGTCCGTGGTACAAGGAGCCGAGGACTTCTGTAAGTGTCCATGCCAAGAATGTTTTGCGGCGGATTACGGTCCGAACCTTCACGGCCCACGCGTTTGAAGAGGGAATCCGAGCACTCGTTCCGGCGAAACACGCGTGCACGGGGGCACGGTGTGCCGGATCATGGGCGCCATGCCAGCCAACCCGCATGACGCGCTGCCGATCCGGCTCAACGTCGACGACAGCGATTCACCGTCGGACGTCGTCGACGCGCTGTTCCTCGGCCGGTTCGCGTCCGGCGAGCAGCCGTTCTCGCACAGCGTCTCGATCGACCGCGTCAAGGCGGAGGCCAGCCTGCTGCCGCCCGGGGCCAGCATCTTGCGCTCGGCGCGCGACAGCGACCGCAGCGCCGTCCTCGCGGAGGGCGAGGGTTGGACCATGCTCGTCTCCCGCTGGAGCCGGGGCGCGGACGTCACGGTGACGGCGGTCAGCGACGACCTCGCCGCGAACGTGCTCGGCGAGGCGACGGCGGGGGCGCAGGACGACCCCGAACCGCAGCCCGAGAACGTGACGATGGGGTTCTGGTACGTCTCCCCGCGGCGCGGCCCGTACCGGACCACCCGCCAGATCGCCGCCGGTACCTGGCCCGAGGTGCGGCCCAACTACACCGCGCCCGTGGCGGGGGCGATGGACCGGCTGATGAAGGTGACCCCGGACGACATCGCCGGGCGGCTGCTGCTGCTGCACGGGCCGCCCGGTACCGGCAAGACCTCGGCCCTGCGCACGCTGGCGCGCTCGTGGCGCGACTGGTGCCAGGTGGACTGCGTCCTGGACCCGGAGCGGCTGTTCAACGACGTCGGGTACCTGATGGACATCGCGATCGGCGAGGACGAGGGTACGGCCAAGGGCCGGTGGCGGCTGCTGCTGCTGGAGGACTGCGACGAGCTGATCCGAGGCGAGGCGCGCCACACGGCGGGGCAGGCGCTGTCGCGGCTGCTGAACCTGACGGACGGTCTGCTGGGGCAGGGCCGCAACGTCCTGGTCGGCGTCACCACGAACGAGGACCTGGAGCGTCTGCACCCGGCGGTGGTCCGGCCGGGGCGCTGCCTGGCACGGATCGAGGTCGGCCGGCTGACCCACCGCGAGGCGGTGGACTGGCTGGGCACGGACGAGGGGGTGCCCCGCGAGGGTGCCAGCCTGGCGGAGCTGTTCGCCCTGCGGCGCGGTACGGGGCCGGCGGCGGTGCTGCCGCCGCAGCCGCACACCGCGGAAGCCGGCCTGTACCTCTAGCCCCCGGCGGGGCCGGAGGTACGGACGGCCACCGGTCCGGACGGCCACTGGTCCGGGGCGGTCCCGGTAGCGGGCTCGCCGGGCTCCGCCCGTACCCGCGCCGCACACGCCGGCCGACCCCCGGCGCTACGGGGTGGCGTAGCGGGCGCGCAGGGCTTCCGTGGCCGCGGCGAGGGCCTCCGCGCGGGTCAGGCCCAACCGGTGGGCCCGTTCCGCGAACGCCTGAGCCGCCGCGGCCGCCTCGCGGGCGGCGCCCTCGCCGGCGGCCGCGACGAACGTGCCGTTGCGGCCCCGCGTCTCGACCACCCCGTCCGCCTCCAGCGCCCGGTACGCCTTCGCGACCGTGTTGGCGGCCAGCCCCAGGTCCTCCGCCAGCCCCCGCACCGTCGGCAGCTTGAAGCCGGCCGGCAGCCGGCCCGATCGGGCCCGGTCCGCGATCTGCGCGCGCAGCTGTTCGTACGGGGCGGCCGAGCCGGCCGAGCCGTCGATGGCGATCTTCAGGTTCGTCGAGGTCACGGGCCCGATTGTTCCCCATCGGCGGTTTATTGGGGGGCGCCGGGCGCACATGCGGACGTAGCGTCGGCCCATGACCGTATCGATCCGCGACCTCCGCCCGGGCGACCTCCAGGACGCGGAGTCCGTCGCCCGGGTGCGCCGTGCCGCACTGCCGTTCATGATCACCACCGGGACCTCGGTCGCCTTCGAGCTGTCCTGCGCCCACCCCGACAAGCACTACCGCCTCCTCGTCGCCGAGACCGCCGACGGCCGCGTCATCGGCACCGCCCAGGTCGGCATCGCCTACGAGAGCCCCGAGCCCGGCCGGTCGTTCGTCAACGTGTACGTCGACCCCGCGCACCGGGGCCTCGGCGCGGGCCGGCGCCTGCTGCGCACCGCCGAGGAGCACCTCGCCGCCCGGGGCGCCGAGGAGGTGTACGCCTGGGTGCTGGACGAGCCCGCCCACCGGGCCTTCGCCGAGCGGCGCGGCTACCGCCCCGGCCGCTCGGCGCACTTCCTGCGGCTGGACCTCGCCACCGCCGCGCTGCCCCCGCTGCCGGACGCCCTGCCGGCCGGGGTCGAGGTGCGGCCCGGCTCCGCCTTCGCCGCCGATCCGCGCCCGCTGTTCGAGGCCGACGCGGAGGTAACCGCCGACGAACCGGGTGACGTCGGGGCCGCCCTCGACGACTACGAGGACTGGCTCCGGCACACCTGGGCCAACCCGTCCCTCGACCGGGACCTGACCACCGTCGTCCTGGTCGACGGCGCGGTGGCGGCGTTCAGCGCCGCGCAGACGGACGGCGCCACCCGCTACGGCTCGGCCATGACCGGCACCCTGCGCGCCTTCCGGGGGCGGGGCCTGGCCAAGCTGGCCAAGACGGTGTCGCTGCACCGGGCCCGCGCGGCCGGGTACACGGAGGCGTTCACGGGGAACGACACGGGCAACGCGCCGATGCTGGCTGTCAACAAGGCGTTCGGGTACGAGGTCTGCGCGACGGAGACGCGCTTCACGAGGAAGCTGGGGGCACGATGAGCGGGCAGCAGCTGACCGTCGTTCTGGTCAAGGCGGGACGCGTCAAGATCCGGTACCCGGCGGCGGCCGTCGCCGACGACGGCGACCGGATCTCGGTCCGCGCACCCTGGGCGGCGGAGGGCGTACGGGACTTCGGGTTCGTGCGCTTCGAGCCGGGCGACGTGTTCGTGGAGCACTTCTGGCGGACCCGCTGGTACGCGGTCAAGGAGGTGTGGACCGGCGACGGCGTCCTCAAGGGCTGGTACTGCGACGTCACGCGCCCGGCGGTGATCCGCAGCGGGGAGATCTTCGTGGAGGACCTGGACCTCGACCTGTGGGTCTCGGCGGACGGGTCCCGCGTACTGCGGCTGGACGAGGACGAGTTCGCCGCGAGCGGGCTCGCCGCCGGCGATCCGGAGGCGGCGGCCCAGGCCGTCCGCGCCCTCGACGCCCTGGACGACCAGGCCCGCACCCCGGCCGGCCTGGCCGCCCTCCTCAAGTGACGGGGAGCGGCGGGCGGGTGCGCGGCCGGGCGGGTGCGGGGGCTCAGTCCTCGTCGAAGTAGCCGGCCTCCACTTCGAGGGCGAGCTTCTGCAGGACTTCGACCGCCGTCACGTCCGTGCGGCCGTCGTCGTGCACGATGGCGAGGCTGGTGAAGGCCAGGCTGAAGCCGGCGACCATGGTCTGCAAAGCGGGGCCGAGCGCCTCCGCGACCAGGCGGGCCACCTGCTGGGGGGTGGCGTCGGCCGGCACGCTGATCGAGGGCAGCATCTCGTTCAGCAGGTTGGTGACCACGCCCGTCTCCGTGTCGGGGCCGGAGTCGTCCTCGCCGGCCTCCGCCGCTCGGCGGATCTCCTGGGCCTCCGTGAGGATGCCGATGACTCGCTTGAGGACCTCAGCTCGCTGCATCCTCGGAGGGTAGCCCCACGGCGGCCGGCAACCCGGTTTCCTGAGCCCCCTCTTACCGCTTCCTTAAAGCCGCCCTAAGGATCGGCCGCGGGGGCGGCGAGGGGGTGGTGGACGCGCCGGCGGGGGCTAGCTTGGCGGGGCCAGGGAGGGCCGGAGGCGGTGCCGGGACCCGCGAGGGACGGCGCCGCCCAGCCCCTCCCGATGGCGCGCCCCAGCCTTGTGCCGAAGGAGACCCTCATGCCCGCACGCCGCACCCCCGCCGCCTCCGCCCGCGCCCTGACCCGTATCGCCGCCGCCGGCCTGGCCCCGCTCGCCGTGGCCGCGTACGCCGCCGCCCCCGCGGTCGCCCACGGGTCGATGACGGACCCGGTCAGCCGGGTGGCGGCGTGCTACGCGGAGGGCCCGGAGTCGCCGAAGTCGGCGGCCTGCAAGGCGGCGGTCGCGGCGAGCGGCACCCAGGCGTTCTACGACTGGAACGAGGTGAACATCGCCAACGCGGCCGGCCGGAGCAAGGAGCTGATCCCCGACGGGCAGCTGTGCTCGGCGGGCAACAGCAAGTACAAGGGGCTCGACCTGGCGCGCGCCGACTGGCCGGCGAGCCCGCTCGCGGCCGGTCCCCACACGTTCCGCTACAAGGGGACCGCGCCCCACCGCGGTTCGTTCGAGCTGTACGTGACGAAGGACGGGTACGACCCGTCGAAGCCGCTCGCGTGGTCGGACCTGGAGGCCGCGCCGTTCGCGAAGGTCACCGACCCGGGCATGCAGAACGGCGACTACGTGTTCTCCGGCACCGTCCCGAAGAAGTCCGGCCGGCACCTGGTCTACAGCGTCTGGCAGCGCTCGGACAGCCCGGAGGCCTTCTACACCTGCTCGGACGTGGTCTTCGGCAAGGACAACGGCGGCACCGGGGGCGGCGGCAACGGCGGCTCCACGGGCGGCCTGAGCGCCCAGCCGACCACCCGGCCCAGCACGAAGCCGGGCGCCGCACCGAGCACCGCGCCCGGTACGGAGCAGCCGGCCACCGCGCCGGCCGAGCAGCCCTCGGCCCCGACGGACCAGCAGATCGCCGACGGCGCGGGCAAGTCCAGCGTGGAGCACAACGGTCACGGCGACAACGACCCGAGGACGAACGGGGAGCCGGCCGCCGTGCCCGTCGGCGCGCAGCGGCCCGCGCAGGGCGAGGCCCTCGCCGAGACCGGCGGCAGCGGCGCCACCCCGGTCATCGCGATCGGCGGGGCCGGCGTCCTCGCCGTCGGCGCGGCCGTGCTGTTCGGGCTGGCCCGTCGCCGTGCGACGACGACGGGCCGCCACGGCGGCTAGGACGGTCCCAGCACTGGTAGCCGGTGACGCGTTACCGGACGGACCGCCCGTGCGTCGTCAGTCGAAGACCGACGCGCAGGTGGTCCGTTCGGCGTGGGTCGGGTCGAGGGCGTTGAGCGCCTCGTGCCAGGCGATCCGGTCGGTGAGCCCGATGGCGACGTGCTCGGAGAAGTCGACGGCGCACAGGTCCTGGAGCACGACGTTGCGCACGTTCGACCCGTCGAGGAACTGGCTCCGGTACGGCGTGACCACCTGGTCGTACATGGTGGAGATCACCGTGTACCGCACGCCGGGCACCGTGTCCCCGCCCTCGTTCAGCTTGGTCAGGAAGGCCGATCCGGCGATCTGGTCGGCGAGGCCCGGCGTCGCGGAGCTGATCAGGTCCTCGGCGCCCGGGAAGAACGGCAGCAGCTTGGTGAGGCCGAGCAGGGTGGTGCCGTGGTTGTCGGGAGCCAGCCCGATCAGCGCGTTGACCTTGTCGGCGCCGCCGAGGAACTTCAGGTAGTAGCGGGGCATCATGCCGCCCTGCGAGTGACCGATGATGTCGGTCTCGGCCGAGCCGGTGGACGCGAGCACCTTGTCGACGAAGACGTCGAGCTGGCCGGCGGACTTGTCGATGGGGCCGAGCCCGTGGAAGAAGGGCACGCCGGGCAGCTGCCCGTAGTCGAGCGAGTAGACGCAGTACCCGCGGTGCGCGAGGTACGGCGCGAGGCCGAGCCAGTTGTCGACGGAGTTGCCGAAGGTCCCGTGCACGAGCACGACGGGGCGCGGGTGGGCGGCGGACGGTTTGCACGACCAGTTGTTCCAGCCGCTGCTGGGGGCGGACGCGGCCTGTGCGGCGCCGGTGGGGGCGACGAGCGCGGCGGCGGTGAGGACGAGGACGGCCAGCGGGCGGAGCAGGCGTCTCCAGGGCAGCATCGAGTGATCTCCTTGCGGGTGGGGTCAAGGGGATGGGCGTGGGGATTCGTCCCGTGATCCGGATCACAAGGGGGCTGCTGCCGCTAAATTACGGGCGAGTAGCAGGACTGGGAAGTTACGCGTCGGTAAAAACTCCTGTGTCTCGCGCCGCTGCCGTTATGCGGCGAGCGTGCCGCGGGCGATGACGTGCGGTCCGAAGCGGACCCGGACCCGGTCCGTGACGGCCTCCAGGCGGCGCGCCCTCTCGTCCTGCGGGTCGAGGCTCAGCTGCCTCGCGGCCCCTTCGGCCGGGGCCAGCCCCTCGGCCCGCAGGGCCAGTGCGCGAACCCGGGCCCGCTGGAGGCCCAGCCCGGTGTAGAGGGCGTAGGCCGCTTCGGTCAGGGTGTCGGAGTGCGCGGTGGGTTCGGCCAGGGTGCGGGTCCGCGTCAGCACGGTGCGGTCGGCGCAGCGGACGGTGAGCGCGAGGGTGCGGCAGACCTGCCCCCGGCCGCTTTGTGTACGAAGCTTCGCTCCGAGCTCCTCGGTCAGCGAGAGCAGCGCCCGCCGGTGCCGTACGGGATCCAGCTCGTCCCGGTCGAAAGCCCGCTCGGCGGCTACGGCGGAAGCGGCCGCCCCCGGCCGGACGGGGGTCCGGTCGATCCCCTGGGCCCGCTCGTGCACCTCGCGGCCGAGCCGGGCGCCGAGGATCCGCCGCAGGGTCGCGGGCGGGGCCGCGGCGATCCGGCCGACGGAGTCCAGGCCGTACGAGCACAGGGTGCGGGCGGTGCCGGGGCCGACCCCGTCGAGGGCGGTGGCGGGCTTGCCGGCCAGGAACTCGCGCACGGCGGCCGGCTCGGCGGGTACCACCAGGGCCCCGCCGGGGCGGGCCTCCCGGACGGCGGCCCGGGCCAGCATGGGGTTCCCGGCCACCCCGGCGGTGCAGTCCACGCCGTACAGCGCCAGGGCCCGGACCCGGACCACGGCGGCCAGCCGGCCGGCGTCGCAGCCGAAGTACCGCAGCGCGGCCCGGATGTCGGCGAGGGCGGTGTCGGGCGGCAGCGCCTGCACGTCGGGGGTGAAGCCGCCGAGCAGCGCGAGCACCCCGGCGTACTCCGGCGCCCCGACGGGGACCCCGTCGGGCCGGTGCAGCCGCAGGCACATCACCGCGGCTCCCGGGGCCGCGCCACGGCCCGCGCCGGTGCCGGCCGCCGCGCCGGTGCCCGTGCCCGCGCCGGTGCCCGCACCCGTACCCGCGCCCGGGATCCCGCCCGTACCCGTGCTCATCCCGCGCTCCCGGAGCTGGAGTGCCACAGCTTGCGTCCGGCCGCGGGGCCGTCGCCCGGGGGCCGGACGTCCGCCCCGGGGTGGGCGCCGTACCCCGCGGACGGCCGGGTCCGCCGGCCTCCGGCCGGGTCCGGGGCAAGCCCGCCGCCGCCCGCGCCGCCGGTCCGGCCGCCGGTGGCCGCCAGCCGGGCCGCGACCGCGTCGAGGCCGCCGGCCGCCCGCAGCTCCACCAGCTCCGCCAGGTCCCACGCCGCCGCTCCCACCACGCTCAGGCTCTGCGGCCCCCGACGCTGCACCACGCCGCGTACCAGCAGCAGGAAGGAGTGGGAGACGGTGGGCGCGCACGCGTCGTGGCTGTCGTCGAGGAAGGCCAGGTCGACCAGGCCCGTGCCGTCGTCCAGCGTCGTGAAGACGACCCGCCGCCCGGATCGGATCGACGGGGTGCGGGTCGCCGTCCTGGCGCCCGCGACCAGGACGGTCTCCCCGTGCCCGATGTCCCGCAGCCGCCGGGCCGCGACCACGCCCAGCTCGGCCAGGAAGGTGTGGTGGTCCTCCATCAGGTGGCGCGAGGTGTCCGTCCCGAGCACACCGAGCTCCGCACTGAGCCGCTCCGCGTCGGTCAGGCCGGGCCGCCCGCCGGAGGCGCTGTACCGGCCGCCCGCACCCGGGACTCCGCGTGCGCCGGCGGGGCGCTGCCCGCCGCGCAGTTCCGCCAGGTGGAGCAGCAGATCGCGCCGGTTGGCACCGAACGCGTCCAACGCCCCCACCTGCGAGAGCCGTTGCGCCAGCGGATGGCCCGGCCGCGCCCGCTCCCAGAAGTCGCGCAGGGAGGCGTAGGGCTGCCCGGCCTCGATCCGGCCCGCCTCGGCACCGGTGATGCCGTGGACGTCGGACAGGCCCAGCCGCACCCCCCACACCCCGGCTTCATCGGACACCAGTTCGATACGCGAGGCGGACGCCGACCGGTTCACGTCCAGCGGCAGAACGGGCACGCCCCGCCGCCGCGCGTCCGCCAGCAGCAGCCGCTTCGGGTACCTCCCCGGGTCGTGGGTCAGCAGCCCGGCGTAGAACGCCGCCGGGTGGTGCGCCTTCAGCCACGCCGACTGCTGGGCGGGCACCGCTGAGGCCACCGCGTGCGCCTTGGAGGAGCCGCCGCTCCCGAAGGCCTCCACGGCCTCCCAGGTCCGCCGGGCCTCCTGCGCCGAGTACCCGCGAGCTCGCGCCGCCTCCGCGAACCAGGCCTTGATCGCCCCCCCGCGACCGCGGGTCGCACAGGCCGCGCCGCACCCGGTCCGCCTCCTCCCGTCCGCAGCCGGTCACGGCGTGCACGATCTCGATGACCTGCTCGTCGAAGACCACCACCCCGTACGTCCCGCGCAGCGCGTCGGCGAGGTCCGGGTGCGGGAAGCGCACCGGCGCCCGCCCCTGCCGGGCCTCGACGAGCGGGCGCGCCGCGTCGGCGCCCTGCGGATCCGGCCGGAACAGCGAGACGCCGACGACCAGGTCGTCGAAGGTCGACGGCTGGAGCCGGCGCACCAGGTCGCGGCGGCCCGGCGATTCGATCCGGAAGCAGCCCAGCGTCTCGGCCGAGCGGATCAGCTCGAAGGCGCCCCCGTCGTCCGGCGGCACCTGCGCCGGGTCGTCGAGGTCCAGCTCCCGCCCCGTGCCGCGCCGGATCTCGGCGACCGCGTGCGCCATCGCCGACTGCATCCGTACGCCCAGCACGTCCAGGGCGGGCAGCCCGAGGTCCTCCACGTCGTCCTTGCCGAACTGGGACATGGGGAGGCCCTCGCCGCCGGTGGGAACCACCGGCGTGCGGGTGAGCAGGGAGGCGTCGGAGAGCAGCACCCCGCACGGGTGCACCGCGGTCCCGCGCGGCAGCGCGTCCAGCGCCTCGACGAGCTCCCGCAGCCTCCCGTACGACTCGCCGCGCACGTCGCGCGGTTCCGGGAGCTCCTCCAGGGCCGCGCGGACGTCGCGGGCCCCGGCCTGCGGCAGGGCCGTGGCGAGGCGGTCGACGGCGTCCGGGTCCAGGGAGAGGGCGGCCCCGACGTCGCGGACGGCGTGGCGGACCCGGTAGGTCTCGGGCAGGGCGACGGCCGCGACGCGCTCCGCGCCGAACCGGCCGATGATCCGCCGTTGGACCTCCGGCCGGCGGGCGGACTCCACGTCGATGCCGATGTCGGGCAGGACGCGCCGCCGCTTGGTGAGGAACCGCTCCATCAGCAGACCGTGCGCGACGGGGTCGGCGTGCGCGATGCCGAGCAGGTGGTTGACGAGCGAGCCGGCGCCGGCGCCGCGGGCGGCCACTCGGATGCCCAGGTCCCGTACGTCGTCCACGATGTGAGCGACCGCCAGGAAGTACGGGGCGTAGCCGTGGTGGGCGATGACGTCGAGCTCCTGGTGCATCCGCTCCCAGTACGCGCGGTCGTCCGCGTAGCCGCGCAGCACCATGCCCGCCGAGGCGCGGGAGGCGAGGACCCGCTGGGCGCTGCGGTGGACCGCGCCGACCAGCCGGGCCTCGGGGAAGTGCATGGAGCCCATACCGAGATCGCCCTCGGGCTCCACCGAGCAGGCCTCGGCGGTGTGCCGGGTCTCGGCGAGCAGGCGGCGCGCGTCGGCGGGGCGCAGACCGGCCGCCCGGGTGATCGCCTCAGCGGCCTCCGCCATGGCGGCGGGCCCCTTGAGCCAGCGCTCACCGGTGTCCAGCGGACCGCGCGGGTCGACGGGCACGAGGCGGCGGACCGCGTCGAGGACGTCGGCGACCGGGCCCTGGCCCGGGTCGGCGTACCGGACGGCGTTGGTCAGCACGGCCCGGACCCCCTGCTCGGCGGCGAACCCGACGGTACGGGCGGCCAGCCGGAGCGAGCCGGACCCGCTGCCGGTGCGGCCGTGGTGGACGGCCTCCAGGCGCAGCCGGTCGCCGTAGATCTCGCGCCAGGGCGCGAGCAGTCGGGCGGCCCGGTCGGGGCGGCCCGCGGCGAGCGCCCGCCCCACCTCCGAGCCGGGCCCGAGCAGGACGAGGACGCCCTCCCCGCGCAGGGCCTCCCGCGGCACCACCGGTCGGGCGCCGGCGGTGCGGGCGCGGCGGCCGGACCGGGACTCCCCCTCGGGGGACGCGGCCGGTACGGGGGCGGCCCCCGCGTGGGCGGCGGTGACCATCCGGCACAGCTCGGCCCAGCCGGCCGCCCCGTCCCGGGCCAGGAAGACGGCCCGCGGCGCGGACTCGCCCAGGGCGGGGCCACCCTCGGCCGGGCCACCCTCGGCGGCCCCACCCTCGGCGCGGCCGCGCCGGCCGGTGGGCCCGGCCGGCGCGGTAGGCGCAGCGGACACGGCCAGGTCCGCCCCGAACAGCGGCCGGACGCCGGCCCTCGCGCACGCCTTGGCGAACCGCACCGCGCCCGCCAGGGTGTCGCGGTCGGTCAGGGCGAGAGCGTCCATGCCCCGCTCGGCGGCACGCTCCGCCAGCCGTTCCGGGTGCGAGCCCCCGTAGCGCGCGGAGAACCCCGAAACGGTGTGCAGATGCGTAAAACCAGGCACCCGCGGCCTCCTGCCTCGCTCGATCCAACAGCTCCCCCGTCCTCTCCCCGTCTCCACCATAGAGCAATTCGAATACACGTGCGAAACACATGTTCGAGCACTCAGAGGTCATCCATTCGGCCCGCTCCTGCTGCGTCGTACTCCCGGTCCGCCCAGCGTGGGGGGCATGACCCAGCCCACCGAGAGCACTGACGCAGGTCCGTCCGGCGGCTTCCTCGCCGAGTTCAAGGACGCCGTGACCACCCGGGCAGCCCTGCTGGTCCTGGGAGTGCTGGCCCTGCAGCTCGCCTTCATCACCTCCTACATCGGGGCCTTCCACCACCCGAAGCCCCACGAGATCCCGATCGCGGTGACCGCTCCCGTCGCGCAGGTCGCCGAGCGGTCCGTACGGCAGCTCGACGCGCTCGCCGGTACACCGCTCGACGCGCGCGCGGTCGAGGACGAGGCCGCGGCGCTGGCGCGGATCCGCAACCGCGACGTGGACGGCGCGCTGATCATCGACCCGTCCGGTACGACCGACCGGCTGCTGGTCGCGGGAGGTGCCGGGGCCTCGCTCGCGCAGGCGGTCGAGGAGGTCGTCGGCCTGGTCGAGAAGAGCCAGGGGCGCACCGTCGTGACCACGGACGTGGCGCCTTCCGCGGCCGGCGACGGACGCGGCCTGAGCGCCTTCTACCTGGTCGTGGGCTGGTGCGTGGGCGGCTACCTGTGCGCCGCGATCCTCGCCATCAGCGCGGGCGCCCGGCCCGCGAACTCCGCCCGCGCCGTCATCCGGCTCGGCGCGCTGCTCGTGTACGCCGTCGTCGCCGGACTGCTCGGCGCGGTCATCGCGGGCCCGGTGCTCGACGCGCTGCCCGGCTCGCTCGCGGGCCTGTGGGGGCTGGGCACCCTGGTGGTCTTCGCGGTCGGCGCCATCACCCTGGCCTTCCAGGGACTGGCCGGCGTGGTCGGCATCGGCCTCGCGATCCTGCTGGTCGTGGTCTTCGGCAACCCGAGCGCGGGCGGGGCCTACCCGTACCCGCTGCTGCCGCCGTTCTGGAGCACCATCGGTCCCGCCCTGCCGCCGGGCGCCGGTACGTACGCCGCGCGCTCCATCGCGTACTTCAAGGGCAACGGCGCGGGCGGCCCGACGCTGGTGCTGGCCGCCTGGGCGGTCGCCGGCGCGGCGGTCACCGTGGCCTGCGCGGTGTTCCGCGGGGGCCGGGCGGGAGCCGCCGTGGGCAGCGGGCTGCCCGATGACGCGCCGTCCGTACCCCGCTTCGCCGACACCGCCGGCACGGGGGGCGCCGAGGGCGGGGACGCCCGCGGCGCCGCCGAGCGGTGACCACCGCTGCGGCGGCGCAGGCACACCGCTCCCCGCGCGGGCGGCGGGCCGGGGTCAGCGGCGCCGGTGCACCGTCTCGCCCGCGACCACCACCGTCTCGGCGACCGTGCCCGGGATGGACTCCACCGGGACCTCGAAGATGTTCCGCGACAGGACCACGAAGTCGGCGGCCTTGCCCACCGTCAGGGAACCGCGCTCCCCGTCCAGGAAGTTGGCGTACGCCGAGCCCATCGTGTAGCCGTGCACCGCCGTCGCCACGTCCACCGTCTCGCCCGGCTGCCACGGCTCCCCGCCGTCCAGGGGGCGGCGCGTCACCGCCGTGTAGATGCCGATCATCGGGTCCATCTCGGCGACGTTCCAGTCGCTGGAGAAGGCCAGTACGGCGCCCGCCTCGTGCAGGCTCCGCATCGGCCAGGCCTTGTGCCAGCGGTCCTCGCCCACGTTGCGCGCCCAGTCCTGGCCGGGCCCGGCGATCTCCGGCGCGCAGTGCCGCGGCTGCATGCAGGCGACCACCCCCAGCTCCGCGAAGCGCGGTACGTCGGCCGGGTCGAGGCACTCCACGTGCACCACCTGGTGGCGGGCGTCGCGCGGGCCGTTGACGGCCCGGGCGTGCTCCACCGCGTCCAGGACGGTCCGGATCCCCCGGTCCCCGGTGGCGTGCACGAAGCACTGGAATCCCCGCGCGTCCAACCCCGCCAGCAGCTCCGCGAACTCCTCGGCCGGGTAGAAGGTCTCGCCGCGGTGCGTGCCGCAGCCGGTGTACGGCTCCAGCAGGGCGGCCGTACGGGGTTCGACCACGTCGTCGATGTACAGCTTGAGCGGGCCGACCCGCAGCCGCGGCCCGGCGTACATCCGGGCCGCCGCCGCGAAGGCGTCGAGTTCCAGCTCCGTCGTGCCCCGGGGGTGGAAGAGGGCGGCGACGATCCGCGAGCGCAGCCGCCCCTCCGCGCGGGCCCGCTCGTACAGTCCGAGGTCGTCGAGGGAGTTCTGCGGTTCCACCACCGTGGTGATGCCGAAGCCGATGGCGTCGTCGAGGCTCCTGGCGAGGCGGCCGTACTGGCGGTCCGGCGAGGCCCACGGCACACCCAGCTCGCGCAGCGCCCGGTGGCCGTCCCGGGACAGGCCCTTGACGGCGAAGCCGGTGACGAAGCCGGTGGGTTCGCCGGTCCCCGGGTCGGTGGCGGCGGTGCCGAAGGGGAGGTCCGTACGGTCCCGGGTGACGCCGAGGCGGCGCATGGCCGCCGTGTTGAGCCAGGCCGTGTGCACGTCGTACGAGAGCACGAGCGCGGGGGTGTCCCCGGTGACCGGGTCCAGGTCGGCGGCGGTCGGCATCCGGCCGTCGGGGACGGCGGAGTAGTCGAAGGCCTCGGCCTCGATCCAGTCGGCGTCCGGGTGGGCCCGCCGCCAGTCCAGGATCCGCTCGTGGATGCCGGCCAGGGTCCGCACCCCGGCGAGCTGCACGCAGGCGTCGTCGGATCCGAGCCGGACGTGGTTGTGCGCGTCGATGAAGCCGGGCAGCACCAGGCGGCCGCCCGCGTCGATCCGCTCGGTGGCGGGGCCGGCCCAGGCGGCGGCCTCGGCGTCGGGGCCCACCCAGACGATGGCGCCGTCGTGCACGGCGAGGGCCTCGGCCTCGGGCAGTGCCGGGTCCACGGTGTGGATCCGGGCCCCGGTGAGCAGCAGGTCGGCGGGGAAGGGGTGTGGCATCGGGCGGCGCTCCTGAGCAGCAGGGGGTACGGGCGGGGGCGGAGGTACGAGGGGCCGCCGGTCAGGCGGCCGGGGCGTAGGCCGGGACACGGCGGGTCAGGGCCCAGTACGTGAGGCCGGAGACGACGGAGCCGAGGAGGGTGAGGTCGGCGCCGCCGAGCGGGGCCACCAGCGGCCCGGTCCAGAGGGCCGAGTCGCAGGTCAGGGCGGCGAAGAGGAGGCCTGCGAGCAGGGCGGCCAGGCCGGCCGGGCGGTAGCCGGCGCGGTACCAGTAGGCGCCCGCGCGCCCGGCGTGCAGCGCGGCGGCGTCGTAGTGGCAGCGGCGCAGCAGCATGTCGGCGAGGAAGACCCCGCCCCAGGGGGCGAACACGATGATCAGGAGGGAGAGGAAGGAGAGCAGGGAGGTGGTGAAGTCCACGAGGAACAGGGCGCCCAGCGAACCGGCGGCGGTGACGGCGGCGCTGACCACGATGGCGCGGGCCCGGCTCCACGGGATGCCCAGGACCTGGAGGTTGAGGCTGGAGGAGTAGAGCGTGATGATCGAGTTGGTGACCGAGCCGCCGAGTACGAGGGCCAGGAACAGCGGCTGGAACCAGCCCGGCAGCAGGCTCCCGGCCCCGGTGACCGCGTCGGTCATGTCGGTCCGGGTGGCGGCGGCGACGCCCGCGACGCCGAGGGCCACGGAGGAGGTGAAGCCGCCGAGCGCCCCCATCCAGGTGATCGACTTCAGCGAGGTCGTCCGGGGCAGGTAGCGGGTGTAGTCCGCGGGCATCGGCAGGTACGAGAACGGCCCGGCCAGCATGACGACGAAGGCCAGGCTCCAGCCGGAGACGCCGGGGGCGGAGGCCGGTGCGGAGGTGTCGGCGCCGGGCAGGACGAAGACGAGCAGCGCGCCGAAGCCGGCGGCGAGGACGTAGGCCATCCAGCGCTCGGCGAACTGCACGGTGGCGTGGCCCCAGAGGGCGACGGAGAAGGTCAGCGCGAGGGTGA
Source organism: Streptomyces sp. NPDC058662 (assembly GCF_042716255.1). Classification (NCBI taxonomy): domain Bacteria; kingdom Bacillati; phylum Actinomycetota; class Actinomycetes; order Kitasatosporales; family Streptomycetaceae; genus Streptomyces; species Streptomyces sp. NPDC058662. The sequence continues at coordinate 61,906 of NZ_JBHXRU010000026.1, forward strand.
GGCCGAGCGCGAGGGCGCGGGCGGGGCCTCCCCCGCCGAGCCCCGTCCGGGCGAGGAGGGCCTCCAGCGCCAGGGTGCCCACCACGGTGTTGACGACGGTGTAGCCGACGCCGACCACCCAGTTGAGGGCGCCGGCGGGGAGGTTGCCGCGGACGCCGAAGGCGGCCCGGGACAGGACCAGGGTGGCGGTGCCGGTGCGGATTCCGCCCAGTCCGGCGGCGCTCACCGCGAAGAAGGACAGGCCGCTGACCACGACCACGGCGACGGCCTGCCAGAACGAGAGCCCGAAGGCCACGGCGAGCGCGCCGTTGATCACGTAGGTGAAGGTGAGGTTGGAGCCGAACCACAGCCAGAAGAGGTCCTTGGCGCTGCCGTGGCGCTCGGCGTCGGGGACGGGGTCGATGCCGTGCGTCTCGACCCTGAACACCTCGTCGACGTCGGCCGTCGTCCGTTGCTCTGCCATGCGCCCTACCCCTGGTCCTCGGCCCGATGAAACTTGAATGACGTTCTAAGTACTTGAATGGCATTCAAGATGCGCGCTGAACCGGAGCCCGTCAAGACCCTGTCCGGGATAAGGTCGGGCCACGAGGAGCAGGAGGGCGGAACCGGTGGCGGGAGCGGCGCGGCGGCGCGACGGGCAGGTCGCCCAGGAGCGGATGCTGGAAGAGGCCATGGCGGCGATCGCCGAGGACGGACTGGCGGCGCTGACCATGTCCGCGCTCGCCGAGCGGCTCGGCACCAGCGGCGGCCACATCCTGTACTACTTCGGCAGCAAGGACCGGCTCCTGCTGGAGGCGCTGCGCTGGAGCGAGACACGACTGGCCGCCGAGCGGGCCGAGTTGATGAGCCGACGGGTCACCGCACAGCGCAGGCTGGCGCTCTTCGTCGAGCTGTACCTGCCGCGCGGCCCGCGCGACCCGCGCTGGACCCTGTGGATCGAGCTGTGGGCCCGCACGGCGTCCAACGAGCCCCTGCGCGCGGCCCAGCAGGAGATCGACGACGGCTGGCAGCGCGACCTGGAGGCCCTGCTGGCCAAGGGGGTCGACCAGGGCCGCTTCGCCGCCGGCCTGGACGTCCCCGGCCGGGCCTCGGAGCTGCTGGCCCTGCTGGACGGACTGAGCACCAGGGTGGTGCTCGGCCAGCGCGGCTCGGACCGTCCGCTGGCGCTGGAGCGGGCCCGCTCGGCGGCGGCCGCCCTGATCCCGCCCGCCTAGGGCGACTCTTTCGGATCTTGCCGGGCCCGCGGCGCCCGGCACCGCACCGCGGGAGCGACCTGCACGGACGGACGTGACCCGGGGGCGCGGGTGCGCGCGTGAGGGCGCTCGCGGGAAGGTCCGCCGCGCGTGCGCCCTACCGCGCTCCTCCCCCAACGCGCACAATCAGCCGTGACGACCCGGTACGACCGTGAAGGAGGGAGCGCGTGCGCCATCAGGTGCGCACCGCGGACGGACGCGCTCTGACGGTGGAGCGCTGGGGCGACCCCGACGGCAAACCGGTGTTCCTGCTCCACGGCATGCCCGGCAGCCGGCTGGGCCCGGCCCCCCGGGGCATGGTCCTCTACCAGCGCCGGATGCAGGTCATCGCCTACGACCGGCCCGGCTACGGCGGCTCGGACCGCCATCCGGGCCGCACGGTCGCCGACGTGGCCCAGGACGTGGCCGCCGTGGCCGACGCCCTCGCCCTGGACACCTTCGCCGTGGCCGGCCGCTCCGGCGGCGCCCCGGGCGCCCTGGCCTGCGCCGCCCTGCTCCCCGACCGGGTGACCCGGACCGCGGCGATGGTCGGCCTGGCGCCCCGGGACGCGGAGGACCTGGACTGGTTCGCCGGCATGGCCGCCTCGAACGTACGGGAGTACACCACCGCCTCCAACGACCCGGAGGAGCTGGCCGCCCGGCTGATACCGCGCGCCGCCGGCATCCGCGAGGACCCGGGCCGGCTGCTGGACGAGCTGCGCCGGGAGCTGACCGCCAACGACCGCATGATCGTCGCGGACGCCGGCCTGCGGTCGATGCTGCTGCGGAACTACCGCGAGGGGCTGCGCCATTCGGCGTACGGCTGGATCGACGACGTCCTGGCCTTCAGCCGGCCCTGGGGCTTCGACCCGGCGGACATCCGCTGCCCGGTGCTGATCTGGCACGGCGAGCTCGACGTGTTCTCCCCCGTGGGCCACTCCCGTTGGCTGGCCCGGCGCATCCCCGGCGCCACCACCACCATCGACCCCGCCGCCGCGCACTTCGCGGCCCTGCGGGCGCTGCCCGACGTACTGAACTGGCTGCTCCGCGACCTGCCGGCGCCTCCGCTCAGCGAACCGCAGCCCGCCTAGGCCGTCGACCGCAGGACCGGCGGGGACCGGGGCGCGCCGCCGGCAGACCCCGGCGGCCGCGACGCCCTCCGGGAGAAAAGGATCTTGCCTCTCGGCGAACGGCCGGAATACGCCCCTCCAAGGATTACGTCACGCTTTCCATAGAACGCTTGACCAGGCGTCATGCCTCGGTTGCCAATAGGGTGTGGCCGAGTAAAGTCCACGCTTGACAGCAGCACCTCGCTTGTTGTCATTCACATGCCCATTCCACATGGCTTCCCCGAGGACGGTGTCGTGAACACTTCCGCAACCCCCCCGACCAGCACGGTCAAGGCCCGCCGGGTCCCGCTCGACCGGATCGACGTCCGCAGCGCGTCCGCGACGGCGACGCTCGGCCGCGTGCTGCCGACGGAATCCGGTCGTTCCGTTCAGTCACCGATCTTCAACTCTGCGCTCTGACACCGAAGTAGGCGCTCTAGACTGGTGGAATGACCGGCCTGATCGCATTTCGCGAGATCGTCCTGAAAGTTCACAGCAGATGCGATCTCGCTTGTGATCATTGCTACGTCTACGAACACGCAGATCAGAGCTGGCGAGCCCGGCCGAAAGTGATCTCCCCCGAGGTGATCGCCCACACCGCGTCGCGGCTCGCCGAACATGCCCGTGACCATGCACTCCCCTCCGTCACGGTGATCCTCCACGGGGGGGAACCCCTGCTGGCGGGACCCTCACGGCTCCGGCTCGTCTGCGAGGAGTTCACCCGGGCGCTCGCCGGGACCGCAGCCCTCGACCTGCGGATCCACACCAACGGCCTCCAGCTCAGCCCGCGTTACCTCGACCTCTTCGACGAGTTCGGCGTCCGCGTGGGCGTCAGCCTGGACGGGGACCGGTCCGCGAACGACCGCCACCGCCGCTTCGCGGACGGCCGTACGAGCCACCCGCTGGTGCTGGCCGCCCTCGCGCTGCTGCGCTCCGCCCCCTACCGCCACCTCTACCAGGGCCTGCTGTGCACCGTGGACGTGGCGAACGACCCCGTGGCCGTCCTGGACGCGCTCGTCGAACTGGAGCCGCCGCGGGTGGACTTCCTCCTCCCGCACGCCACCTGGCAGTCGCCGCCGGTCCGCCCCGACGGCGCCCCCGACGCGTACGCGCGCTGGCTGCTGCGGGTCTTCGACCACTGGGAGCGCCGCGGCCGCCCGGTCCCCGTACGGCTCTTCGAGTCCCTGGTCTCCACCCTGGGCGGCGGGCCCAGCCTCACCGAGTCCCTCGGGCTCGCGCCCACCGACCTCGTCGTCGTCGAGACCGACGGCACCCTGGAGCAGGTGGACTCGCTCAAGACCGCCTTCGAGGGGGCCGCCGCCACCGGCTTCAACGTCTTCGACCACGCGTTTGACCAGGTCGCGGCGCATCCCGGCGTGCGCGCCCGACAGCTGGGCCTGGCCGGCGTCAGCGACTCGTGCCGGCGCTGCCCCGTCGTACGCTCGTGCGGGGGCGGCCTCTACAGCCACCGGTACCGCGAGGTCGACGGGGTCGGCGGCTTCGACCACCCCTCCGTGTACTGCACCGACCTGCGTGAACTCGTCGACGGCGTCGAGGGCCGCACGGCGCCCCGCCGGACCGCGCCGGAGCTCGCGGACCCGGCCGCACTCGCGCGCTCCCAGCAGGAGCTGACCCGGGTGCTGCTCGCCCGCCTCCACGCCGACCTGGCCCCCGACCCGGGCTGGGCCCGGTCCTGGGAGCTGCTGGCCGCCGTGGAGGCGTCCGGGGAGGCGGGCGCCGACGCGCTGGACGCCGTACTGGACCACCCCTTCACCCGCACCTGGGTCCTGGCCGCCCTGGAGGCGGTGCGCGCGGAGGTCCCCGACGCGGCCGGGCCGGGCCCCGCCGCCGGGGCGGCCCGCAGGCTGACCGCGCTGGCCGCCGCCGCGGTGCTGCGCGGCGGGCTGGACCTGCCGGCCGAGGTGGCGTACCGGGACGGCGAGGTGTACCTGCCGACCCTGGGCCTGCTGCGGCTCGGGGAGCCGGCCTCGACCGGCCGGGCCTCGCTGCGCGTCACCGGTGAGGGGTACGCGGCCCGGGACGGCCGCACCGAGCACCGCTTCGGGCCGGCGGCGGGGGACGCCCGCTGGCAGCCCGTACGGACCTGGTCGCCCGGCCCCGGAACGGCTCCGGTGGCGTTGGAGGACCTGGACCCGGACCGCGACTGCTTCGCCCGCCCGCCCAGGCTCCGGCTCGGCGCCGGCGAGGCCGGGGAGTGGCGGGGCCGGTTGGACGCGGCATGGGCCCTGCTGCACCGGAGCGTCCCCGGGTTCGCCCGGGCGGCGGCCTCCGGGCTGACCACGCTGACCCCGCTCGCGGGCGGCCCGCGGGCCGGCGACTGGGGCGAGGCCGGCCGGCACGGGCCGGGGGCGCTCGGGGTCCCGTATGCGGGCGGGGTGCGCGAGACGGCGCTCGCGCTGCTGACGGGGCGGCGCCGGGCGCGGCTGCGGGAGCTGACCGAGGTGGCCGACCTCTACGCGCTGGACGGTGCGTGGCAGCACCGCTCCCCGTGGCGGGAGCACCCGGTACCGGTGTCCCGCCTCCTGGCCGACGTGCACGAGCGGGTGGCGGTCGAGGCGTACCGGCGGGCCACCGCGGCCCCCGAGCCGGGCGGCGCGGACCGGATCCACGAGGCCCTGGACCGGCTCGCGGAGGCGGCCGAGCTGACCGTCACGGGCAAGCGGCTGGTGGCGGAGCTGCGCTGGGAGCTCAAGGCGGTCGACGCGTGACGGCCCCGGGCCCCGGGCCCGCGCGGACCCCCGCCTCCCCCGCGCGCTCTCCCGCGCGGCGGCCCCCTGCGCCGCGGTCCGCCGCTCGGCCGCCGCGGAGCGCCCCGGCCCTGGCCGGCCGGCTGCGGCTGCTCGGGGTGCGTCCGGGCGCCCGCCTGCTGGTGCACGCGTCCCTGGGCGGGACGGGGCTGCGCGCCGAGCGGCTGCGCGACGCCCTGACGGGCGCCCTCGGCCCGCACGGCACCGTGGTGGTCCCCGCGTTCACCCCGGAGAACTCCACCACCTCCAGCGCCCACCTGGCCCTCGTCGAGGGCCTCGGCGACACGGAGCTGCGGGCCTTCCGCGACCGGATGCCCCCCTTCGACCCGGCGACCACCCCGAGTCAGGGCATGGGCGCGTTCGCCGAGGCCGTGCGCACCTCGCCCGGGGCCGCGCGCAGCGCCCACCCGCAGACCTCGTTCGCCGCTCTCGGCGGGGACGCGGAGCGGCTCTGCTCCGGGCACCGGCTGGAAAGCCATCTCGGAGAGGACTCCCCCCTGGGAAAGCTGTGCTGGGAGGGAGGACAGGTACTGATGATCAATGTGGGCTTTTCCGCCTGCACCGCTTTCCATCTCGCGGAGTATCGAATTCCGAAGCCCCCCTTGCGCATGTACGAGTGTGTGGTGAAGGTGAACCATCCGGGGTGGCGGCGAGGGCGACAGCCGGGGGGAGAGTGGACCGCCTACGAGGATGTCGCGCTGGACGACAGCGATTTCGCGGAGATCGGCGGCGCGTTCCCGGATTCGCGGGTACGCAGGGGGCGGGTGGGAGGGGCGTCGGCCCTGCTCTTCTCGATTCCGGACGCTGTCGACCACGCCCTGGAGTGGATGACCGAAAACAGACGCTGATTGACTGAACGACGAGGGGATGTGGCGAAGCAGCTCCGGAATGATGTTTCTTCGCTCGCATCTTCGGGACGGGGGGCGTGTGCCCGCATCAGTGCAGCCGTACTTCTTTCTCAGTTATGCGCATACACCGAGATTCGGGGCCGGGGGGCCAGACCCCGACATGTGGGTGGAGCGCCTCTTCCGCGATCTCTGCAGCCATGTCATGGCGCTGACGGATCTGCCCGCCGGCTCCGACGCGGGTTTCATGGACCGGGAGATACGCAGCGGTGAGGGCTGGTCCGAACGGCTCGGTGCGGCGCTCGCCACCTGCCGGGTCTTCGTGCCCCTGTTCTCGCCGCGGTACTTCGCCAGTGAGATGTGCGGAAAGGAGTGGTTCGCCTTCACGCAGCGGCTCATCCACCGGAGCGCGATCAGCAACGAACCGGCGGACGCCATCGTGCCCGCGTTATGGGTCCCGGTGCCCCCCGCGCAACTGCCCGGCCCCGCCGAGCGGTTGCAGTTCAACCACAACACCTTCGGCGAGCGCTACGTCACCGACGGGCTGTACGGGCTGATCAAGCTGCGCGGGTACGCGGAGCAGTACGAGCGGGCCGTGTACGAGCTCGCCAAGCGCATCGTCCGGGTGGCCGAGTCCGTCCGCCTGGAGTCCTCCCGGCCCGTGGACTACCGGGTGGTGCCCAGCGCCTTCGGGCCGCCCGGCAGCTCGGCGGCCCGCACCCTCCAGGTCACGGTGGCGGCCGCCTCCCGCCACGACCTGCCCGACGGCCGCAGCCCCGAGTACTACGGGGACAGCGCGCTGGAGTGGAACCCGTACCACCCGGTCTCGCAGAAGCCGATCGCGTACGTCGCGGAGGACCTCATCCGCTCCCTCAACTACCGCACCACGACGGCCTCCTTCGACGACGAGGCGGGCCACTTCGACAGCAAGCAGCCGCCGACCAGGCCCGAGATCCTGATCGTCGACCGCTGGGTGGTGGAGGACGAGCACCGGCGCCAGCGGCTGGCCGCCTTCGACCAGGAGTCCCGGCCGTGGATCAACGTGGTCGTGCCGTGGAACCGGTACGACCACCAGAGCCGCACGAAGGAGTCCGAGCTGGCCCGGCGGCTGGAGGAGACCATGCCCGTCAAGATGAGCCAGGGCCGGGCCGCCTCCCGGGCCGCGGCCAACGGCGTGGCCAACATGGAGACGCTCGCGCAGATCCTGCCGAAGGTGGTCGAGGCGGCCGCCCAGCAGTACCTCAGGCACGCGCAGGTGTACCTGCCGGCGGGCACTCCCACCGAACGGCCGCGGCTGCTCGGGCCGATGGGGATCGGCGGGCCGCCCGTGGCGCCGCCGGCCCCCTTCCCGCCCAGCGCGCACCGGGCGCAGCCCGCGCGCTCCACCGACGCCGACACCGCCGACGACGCCCACAGCAACGACAGCAACGACACCGACCGGGGGGACGCGGATGACAGCGAGTCGTGACAGCAGGGACGCCCACGACGGCCGTGACGGACGTGACGGCCGCATCGTCACCTTCTACTCGTACAAGGGCGGTACGGGGCGCACCATGGCGCTGGCGAACACCGCCTGGATCCTCGCGGCGAACGGCAAGAGGGTCCTCGCCCTGGACTGGGACCTGGAGGCTCCCGGCCTGCACCGGTTCTTCCACCCGTTCCTGGACCCCTCCACGCTCGGGGCCACCACCGGGGTCATCGACCTGATCAGCGAGTACGCCTGGGCCGCGACCAGCCCGGTGCAGCGCGCCGACGACTGGCACAAGGACTACGCGCGGATCCAGCCGCACGCCGTCTCGCTCACCCCGGAGGTGCTCGGCTGGGAGTTCCCCGACGGCGGCACCCTCGACTTCGTGTCCGCCGGACGGCAGAACCGCGAGTACTCGGCCACCGTCTCCACCTTCGACTGGGACAACTTCTACGACCGCCTCGGCGGCGGCCTGTTCTTCGACGCCTTACGCGCCGACATGAAGCGGAACTACGACTACGTGCTGATCGACAGCCGTACCGGCCTGTCCGACATCGCGGACATCTGCACCGTCCACCTCCCGGACGTCCTCGTCGACTGCTTCACCCTGTCCGACCAGTCCATCGACGGCGCCGCGTCCGTCGCCCGGCAGATCGACGAGCGGTTCAACGAGCGCGGCATCAAGATCTACCCGGTGCCGATGCGCATCGACGAGGGCGAGAAGGAGAAGGCCGACGCCGGAAGGGCGCTCGCCCGGATCAAGTTCGACCGCTTCCCCGGCGGCCTGGTCGGGGACGAGCTCACCGCCTACTGGGGCGCGGTGGAGATCCCGTACCGCCCCTACTACGCGTACGAGGAGACCCTGGCCACCTTCGGCGACGAGGCCGGGCTGACCAACTCCCTCCTCTCCGCCTTCGAGCGGCTCACCACGGTGGTCACCGAGGGCGAGATCACCTCCATGCCGGTCGTCGGCGAGGAGGTCCGGCTGCGGATCCGGGACGCCTTCACCCGCCGCCGCCCGGCCCTGCCCGCCGACCTGTTCCTCTCCTACGTCGCCGAGAACCGGATGTGGGCCGACTGGATCGAGTCGGTGCTGACCCGGGCCGGCTTCCGCGTCGTCCCCAAGGACGTCTCCGCCGAGCGCGCGCCGGCCGCGCCGCCGGGCGCGGGCGACACCCTGGGCGGGGCCGGGATCAGCGTCGACACCGCCGCGCGCACCGTGGTGCTGCTGTCCAGCGCCTACCTCAAGTCGGCGCGGGCCGTGGACGTCTGGAACCGGGCCGCGGCCGAGGACCCGACCGGGGGGCGGCGCCAGCTGGTGCCGCTGCGGGTGGGCGACGTCCGGCTCGCCACGCCCTACATCGACCGCAATCCGGTGGACCTCTTCCGGCTGGACGAGGTGCACGCCACGACCGCCCTGCTGCGCGCCGTGGAGCGGCCGATGGCGCTGCCCGACAGCGTGGCCAGTGCCTCCCAGCCCGGACCGCGCTTCCCCGGGACCGTCCCGAAGATCTGGAACGCCCCGCCCCGCAACCCCGGTTTCACCGGCCGCAGCATCGTGCTGGAGCGCATGCGCGACCAGCTCGGCGGCGGCATGGCCGTGGTGCTGCCGCAGCCGCAGACCCTGTACGGGCTGGGCGGCGTCGGGAAGACGCAGGTGGCGCTGGAGTACGTGCACCGGTTCATGGCCGACTACGACCTCGTGTGGTGGATCTCCTCGGAGCAGACCGACGACGTGGTCGCGGCGCTCGCGGAACTGGCCGTACGGCTGGGGGCGCAGACGGGCGAGGACATGGCGGCGGCCTCCCAGGAGGCGATCGACCTGCTGCGGCGCGGGGTGCCCTCCTCGCGCTGGCTGCTGGTGTTCGACAACGCCGACGACCCGGAGACGCTCAAGCGGTTCTTCCCGCCGGGCGGTCCGGGGCACGTGCTGGTGACCTCCCGCAACCAGTCGTGGTCCCAGTACGGCGACGCGCTGCCGGTGGACGTGTTCCTGCGCGAGGAGTCCATCGAGCACCTCCAGCGGCGGGCCCCGGGGCTCAGCAAGGAGGACGCCGAGCAGGTGGCGATCGTGGTGGGCGACCTTCCGCTGGCCGTCGAGCAGGCGGGCGCCTGGATCGCGGAGACGGCGACGCCGGTGTCCGCGTACATCGAGCAGCTGAACGAGCAGGCGGCCCGGGTGCTGGCGCTCAACCAGCCGCCCGGATACCCGGAGCCGGTCGCCGCGACGTGGAACGTGTCCATAGAGCGGCTCCAGTCCCGCTCGCCGGCCGCCGTCCGGCTGCTCCAGCTGTGCGCCTTCCTCGCCCCCGAGCCGATCTCGGCGAACCTGCTCTACAGCAAGGAGATGATCGACGCGCTCAAGCCGTACGACTCCTCGCTCCAGGAGAAGCTGGTGCTCGGCCGGGTGATCCGGGAGATCGGGCGGTTCGCGCTGGCCAAGGTCGACCAGGTCAGCAACAGCATCCAGGTGCACCGCCTGGTCCAGGCCGTGATCCGGGCGCAGCTGAGCGAGGAGGAGCAGCGCGAGGCCCGGCACGCGGTCCACCGGATCCTGGCCGGCGCGCGGCCGGACGACGACGAGCCGATCGACAATCCGGAGACCTGGCCCCGGTTCAACACCATCTGGCCGCACCTGACCCCGTCGGAGGCCCGGTTCTGCCGTGAGCCCGAGACCCGCCGGCTGCTCATCGACCGGGTCCGCTACCTGTGGAAGCGCGGCGACTTCAAGGCCGCCTACCAGCTCGGCGAGGAACTGCGGGAGTCGTGGAAGGAGCAGCTCGGCAACAACGACCTCCAGTACCTGTACCTGCGCTTCCACCTGTCGAACATCCTGCGCTCGCAGGGGCGGTTCGTGGAGGCCAAGGAGCTCGACGAGGTCACCCTGGAACGCCAGCGGGCCGTGCTCGGGCCCTCGCACCCGCACACCTACATGACCATGAGCGGCCTGGCCAACACCCTGGGCGCCCTCGGCCAGTACGGCGAGGCGATGGAACTGGCGACGCACGCCCACGAGGGGTTCAGCCAGATCTTCCACGAGGCGCACCCGCGCACCCTCGCCGCGGCGAACAACCTGGCGCTCAACCTGCGGCTGGTCGGCCAGTACGCCCGGGCCCGCGAGATCGACCAGGAGGTGTACGACCTGCGGACCGAGGTACTGGGCCCGGAGCACCCGTACACGCTGTCCTCCGCCCAGAACCTGGCCCGCGACCTGCGCGAGGTGGGGCGCTACGAGGACTCGGTGCAGCTGCTCAGCCGGACGTACGAGATCTACAAGCGGACGCTGGGGCGGGCCTTCCCCGGCACTCTGGCGGCCGCGAAGAACCTGGCGGTGTCGCTGCGCCGGGCCGGGCAGCTGGAGGACGCGCTGCGGCTCACCTCGGCCACCCGGACGAGGTACCGGGCCAAGTACACGTCCGTCAATCCGGACCTCCTGTCCTGCGAGCTGAACCTGGCCTCGGACCTGTTCGCGACCGGCGACCCGGGCGCGGCCCGGGACCTGGCGCAGGAGGTGGTGGACGAGTACATGAAGGTGCCGGGCGAGCGGCATCCGTACACGCTGGCGGCCGTGAACAACCTGGCGGTGTTCCACTGGGGCACCGGCGCGGCCGAGACGGCGGAGCCGATGCTGCGGCAGACGATCCGGCTGATGCGGGACGTCCTGGGCGACAACCACCCGCACACCGTCTTCGCTCAGCTCAACCTGGCGAACGCCCGGGCCGACCTCGGCGATCCGGAGGGCGCCCTGGAGCTGGAGCGCCTGGCCGTCATGCAGCTGCGCGAGACGCTGGGGGCGCACCACCCCGAGACTCTGGCGAGCGCCTCGAACATGGCGGTCAGCCTGGACTCGATGGGCCGCAAGGAGGAGGCGGCCCGGGTCCGCGGCGAGACGGTGGCCGAGCTGACCCGGCTGCTCGGCGAGGACCACGGGCTGACCCGCTACGCCCGCGACGAGCGGCGGGTCCACCGCGACCTGGAACCGCTCGCCGTGTGATCCGACCGCGGGCGGCGGGGCCGCCCCGCCCCCCCGCCCCCCCCCCCCCCCCGGCCCCCCCGCCGGGGGGGGGGTGTCCGACACGCAGACCGT
>NZ_JBHXRU010000027.1:0-73412 GCF_042716255.1 Streptomyces sp. NPDC058662
GTCCCTTGAGGGGGCCGCGGCCGCCCTGTCGTGCGCCCCGGGGCGGGCGGCCGCGTGCGTAGGGCCGGCCCCCGGGCGGGCGGCGCGCGGAGCCGGGTCCCACGCCGACGACCGCGCGGCGCACGGATCGGCGCTCCCAGCGGACACAATGGACGGGTGAGTACCACCAGCCTTCCCTCGTCCGCCCGCGCCGCCGAGCTCCGCACCGCTCTGCTCGCCGCCGGGTTCACCGCCGACGGACTGCTCGACCTGCTCGGCGCCCCCGCCTACGCGGCCCTGGCCCGCAGTGAGACGGTGCCCGCCCTGCGGGCCACCCGCGCCGCGGGCGACGCCCCCCTCGCGAGCCTGGTCCGGCTGTTCCTGCTCCAGCAGCCCGTGGCGTACGCGCACGCCGCCGCCGCGCTGCCCGTCGAGACCGCCCTGGCCGACGGCTGGTTGCGGCGCGAGGGCGACGAGGTGCGCGCCACCGTCGATGTGCGGCCCTACGGCGGCCCGGACGGCGAGGACTGGTTCATCGCGTCCGACCTCGGCTGCGCCGTCGGCGGGGCCGGCGGGATCGGCAGCCGCGAGGAGGCCGTGGTCCTCGGCGTCGGCGGCGCGTCCACCACCCTGGCCGGGATCACCGTGCGCACGCCGGTCGGCTCCGCCCTCGACCTCGGGACCGGCTCGGGCATCCAGGCGCTGCACGCCGGCCGGCACGCCACCCGGGTCACCGCCACCGACGTCAACCCCCGCGCCCTGGAGTTCACCCGCCTGACCCTCGCCCTGTCGGGAGCCCCCGAGGCCGAGCTGCTCACCGGCTCGCTCTTCGAGCCGGTCGGCGACGCGACCTTCGACCTGATCGTGTCGAACCCGCCCTTCGTGATCTCCCCGGGCGCCCGGCTGACGTACCGCGACGGCGGCATGGGCGGCGACGACCTGTGCCGGACGCTGGTGCAGCAGGCCGGCGCCCATCTGCGCCCGGGCGGGTTCGCGCAGTTCCTCGGCAACTGGCAGCACGTCGAGGGCGAGGACTGGCGGGACCGGCTGCGCTCCTGGGTGCCGCGCGGCTGCGACGCGTGGATCGTGCAGCGCGACGTGCAGGACGTGACGCAGTACGCGGAGCTGTGGCTGCGCGACGGGGGCGACCACCGCACCGACCCGGCCGAGTACGTCCAGCGGTACGAGGACTGGCTGGACGAGTTCGAGGCCCGCAAGACCAAGTCCGTCGGTTTCGGCTGGATCACCCTGCGCCGGTCGGACGCGGACGAGCCCTCGATCGTGGTCGAGGAGTGGCCGCACCCGGTGGAGCAGCCGCTCGGCGAGACGGTGCTGGCGCACTTCGCCCGGCAGGACTACCTGCGCGACCACGACGACGCCGCGCTGCTGGAGGCGTACTTCGCACTCGCCGCGGACGTGGTCCAGGAGCAGGTCGGCGCCCCGGGCGCGGAGGACCCGGAGCACGTGGTGCTGCGGCAGCACCGCGGGATGCGGCGCGCCACCGAGGTCGACACGGTCGGGGCCGGGTTCGCCGGAGTGTGTGACGGCTCACTCAGCGCGGGCCGCATCCTCGACGCGATCGCGCAGCTGGTGCAGGAGGATCCGGTCGTTCTGCGGGACCGTACTCCGGAGGCCATCCGGCTGCTGGTCGAGCAGGGGTTCCTGGAGCCCGCGGCCGACCCGGCGCCGTAGCCGCAGCGGTCCGGAAAGCGCCCGCGGGAACGTCCGGGGCGGGGGCGGCACCCGGATGTCACCGGGGGTTCGCCGCCCGTTCCCCTACGGCTGTCATGCTCCTGCTGAGCGGGATCCGGGGGGGTCCCGACGGAGCGGCTCAGGGGTATGGGGAACGGCATGGACCAGGGCCCGGCGATCTTCGCAGCGACCGTGTTCCTGCTGTTCGGAGCCGCTCTGCTGGCCTGGACGGGGGCGCGCTCGCTGCACCGCGCGCCGGTGGCAGAGGGCGCGCGCCCCGTCGTGGCCGCGGCGCTCGCCCTGCTGTCCGGCGGCGTGTCGCTGGCCCTCGGCGTGTGGTGCATCACGCGGCTCTGACGCCGCGGCGCGGAGCCGCGTACGGCGGCCCGGGCACCGCCCGCGGACCCCGGCCGGGACCGGTGCGGGGCGGCTTACGGGGCGGTCGAGGCGCGACGCGCGGGAGCGGGGCCAGGTGGCCCCGCGGCCACTCGGCCCGGTGACCGGGAACGGTCCGGCGCGGCATCCGGGCGGCAGAAGTGGCACTTGTCGGGTTACCGTTCGAGTGGCCGTTGCGGGCTTGTGCCGTTTGACACGGGTGCGGGTTGTACCGTCACACTCCGCAGCGTCGCCGTACCGCGACCGAGTGCCGACCGGAGAGAAGAGCCAAGTTGTCCCCGACTAGCGAGACCGCACATGGCGGCCGCCGACTCGTCATCGTCGAGTCCCCTGCCAAGGCGAAGACGATCAAGGGCTACCTCGGCCCCGGATACGTCGTCGAGGCGAGCGTCGGGCACATCCGCGACCTCCCGAACGGCGCGGCCGAGGTTCCCGACAAGTACACCGGCGAGGTCCGCCGCCTCGGAGTGGACGTCGAGCACGACTTCCAGCCGATCTACGTCGTCAACGCGGACAAGAAGGCGCAGGTCCGCAAGCTCAAGGAACTGCTGGCCGAATCCGACGAGCTCTTCCTCGCCACCGATGAGGACCGCGAGGGCGAAGCCATCGCGTGGCACCTGCAGGAAGTCCTCAAGCCCAAGGTCCCCGTCCACCGGATGGTCTTCCACGAGATCACCAAGGACGCGATCCGCGACGCCGTCGCCAACCCGCGCGAGCTCAACCAGCGCATGGTCGACGCCCAGGAGACCCGCCGCATCCTCGACCGCCTCTACGGCTACGAGGTCTCGCCGGTCCTGTGGAAGAAGGTCATGCCGCGCCTGTCGGCCGGCCGCGTCCAGTCGGTGGCCACCCGCCTCGTCGTCGAGCGGGAGCGCGAGCGCATCGCCTTCCGTTCCGCCGAGTACTGGGACCTGACCGGAACCTTCTCCACCGGCCGCGCCGGTGACGCCTCCGACCCCTCGACGCTGGTTGCCCGCCTGAACACGGTGGACGGCAAGCGCGTGGCGCAGGGCCGCGACTTCGGCTCGAACGGGCAGCTCAAGAGCGAGGTGCTGCACCTCGACGAGGCGAATGCCCGGGCGCTCGCCGCCTCGCTGGAGGGTGCCTCGTTCGCCGTCCGCTCGGTGGAGTCCAAGCCGTACCGCCGCTCCCCGTACGCCCCCTTCCGTACGACCACGCTCCAGCAGGAGGCCTCGCGCAAGCTCGGCTTCGGTGCGAAGGCGACCATGCAGGTGGCGCAGAAGCTGTACGAGAACGGCTTCATCACCTACATGCGTACGGACTCCACGACGCTCTCCGACACCGCCGTCCGGGCGGCGCGGGCCCAGGTCACGCAGTTGTACGGCGCCGACTACCTGCCGGAGAAGCCGCGGGTCTACGCGGGCAAGGTCAAGAACGCCCAGGAGGCGCACGAGGCGATCCGCCCCTCGGGTGATCGTTTCCGCACGCCGGCCGAGACGGGCCTGACCGGGGACCAGTTCCGCCTGTACGAG
The DNA here is from genome assembly GCF_042716255.1 of Streptomyces sp. NPDC058662. Classification (NCBI taxonomy): domain Bacteria; kingdom Bacillati; phylum Actinomycetota; class Actinomycetes; order Kitasatosporales; family Streptomycetaceae; genus Streptomyces; species Streptomyces sp. NPDC058662. The sequence continues at coordinate 3,561 of NZ_JBHXRU010000027.1, forward strand.
CTGATCTGGAAGCGGACCGTCGCCTCCCAGATGAAGGACGCGGTCGGCAACTCGGTCACCGTGAAGATCGGCGGCCGGGCGAGCGACGGGCGCGACGCCGAGTTCTCCGCCTCCGGCAAGACCATCACCTTCCACGGCTTCATGAAGGCGTACGTCGAAGGCGCGGACGACCCGAACGCCGAGCTCGACGACCGCGAGAAGCGCCTCCCGCAGGTGGCGGAGGGCGACCCGCTCGCCGCCGAGGAGATCACCGCGGACGGCCACTCGACCAAGCCGCCGGCCCGCTACACCGAGGCCTCGCTGGTCAAGGAGCTCGAAGAGCGCGAGATCGGCCGCCCGTCGACGTACGCCTCGATCATCGGCACCATCCTCGACCGGGGCTACGTCTTCAAGAAGGGCACGGCGCTCGTGCCGTCCTTCCTGTCGTTCGCCGTGGTCAACCTCCTGGAGACGCACTTCGGGCGGCTCGTCGACTACGACTTCACCGCGAAGATGGAGGACGACCTCGACCGCATCGCACGCGGTGAGGCCCAGTCCGTGCCGTGGCTCAAGCGCTTCTACTTCGGCTCGGAGGACGCCACCGAGGTCGTGCCCGCCACGGGCGACCACCTGGGCGGTCTCAAGGAACTGGTCACCGACCTGGGCGCCATCGACGCCCGGGAGATCTCCTCCTTCCCCGTCGGCGAGGGCATCGTGCTGCGCGTCGGCCGCTACGGCCCGTACGTGGAGCGGGGCGAGAAGGACGCGGAGGGCCACCAGCGGGCCGACGTACCGGACGACATGGCTCCGGACGAGCTGACGGTGGAGTACGCCGAGGAGCTGTTCGCGAAGCCGAGCGGCGAGTTCGAGCTCGGCAAGGACCCGGTCAGCGGGAACGAGATCGTCGCCAAGGACGGCCGCTACGGCCCCTACGTGACGGAGATCCTGCCCGAGGGCACGCCGAAGACCGGCAAGAACGCGGTCAAGCCGCGGACCGCCTCCCTCTTCGCGTCGATGAGCCTGGACACCGTCACCCTCGACGACGCGCTGAAACTGATGTCGCTGCCCCGCGTCGTCGGCACGGACGCGGAGGGCGTGGAGATCACGGCCCAGAACGGCCGCTACGGCCCGTACCTGAAGAAGGGCACGGACTCGCGGTCGCTGGAGACCGAGGACCAGCTGTTCTCGATCACGCTGGACGAGGCCCTCGCCATCTACGCCCAGCCGAAGCAGCGCGGCCGCGCCGCGGCCAAGCCGCCGTTGAAGGAGCTGGGTACGGACCCGGTGAGCGAGAAGCCGGTCGTCGTCAAGGACGGCCGCTTCGGCCCGTACGTGACGGACGGCGAGACGAACGCCACCCTGCGGCGCGACGACGACGTAGAGACCATCACGCCGGAGCGCGGGTACGAGCTGCTCGCGGAGAAGCGGGCCAAGGGCCCGGCGAAGAAGGTCGCGAAGAAGGCACCGGCCAAGAAGGCACCGGCCAAGAAGGCGCCCGCGAAGAAGGCGGCGGCGACCAAGACCGCCGCCGCGAAGAAGACGACGACGGCGAAGAAGGCGACGGCCGCCAAGACCGCCGTCAAGAAGACGCCTCCGAAGAAGGCGGCGGCGACCGCTTCCTCGGAGGACTAGGCCGAGGGGCTCGGGCCGGGGAGGTTCGGGTCGCGGAGGTCCGGGCCGGGGAAGTCCGGGTCGCGGAGGTGCGGGTCGGGAGTGACCGCCCGGCTGCAGATGATCGGTACGGGGCCCCGCGCGGTGCGCGGGGCCCCGCCCGTGCTCCCGGCGGACGTCCGGGCCGCAGGTGGGGGAGGGGTCACAGCGGACCTCGTCCACAGGCCTCCGCGCCCGCCAGGCACAGCGGATAGGCTGGGCGGATGACGCGAGCCGAGCAGCCGACGGTCGTGACCGCCGAGGCCAACATGACCTACGACGAAGCCCTAGCCGCGGATTCCCGCGAGAGGGCGGTGCGCGCGCTGCTGCGCACCCCCCGGCTGCGCCGGCTGTGGAGCGCCCAGGTGGTGAGCGGCATCGGCGATGCCCTCGCCCTGCTGGTCCTGGTGCTGCTGGCGCTCCAGGCCGCCCTCTCCGAAGGAGCCTTCGGCGGCGGCTACCGGGGCGCGGCCCTCACCGTCGCCGTCGTCTTCGGCGTCCGCATCCTCGCCACCGTGGTCTTCGGCGCGGCCCTCCTCGGCCCGCTCGCCGGCCTGATGGCCCCCGACGGCAAGCTGGACCGCCGCTGGACGATGATCGCCGCCGACGGGGTCCGCCTCGGGCTGTTCGTCGTCGCGCCGCTCTGGCTCGACTGGATTCCGGCCCACGCGCTCACGGCGCTGCTGGCCACCGTCTTCGTCTCCGGCGCCGCCGAACGGCTGTGGACGCTGGCCAAGGAGAGCGCCGCTCCCGCCCTGCTGCCCGCGCCGCCGCCCGAGGGGGCGACGGTCAGGCCGCTCCCGGACCACATGGACGCGCTGCGCCGGCTGACCCTGCGTACGGCTTTCGCGGCCCTGCCCGTCGCGGCGGCCGCCCTGCTCGCCGCGACCCTGGTCGGCAAGGCCCTCGGCCTCGGCGTGGACTGGTTCGCCGCGAACCAGGCGGCCCTCGGCTCGTACGTGGCCGCCGGCCTCTTCGCGGCATCGATCTCGCTGCTGCTGCCGCTGGTACTGCCCGGTGACAAGACCCCCCGCCCCCGGTCCCCGCTGGAGGGCCTGCGCGCCCCCAAGGCCGGCGACCGCCCCGACAAGGGCCGTACGGGCGCCATCCCGCTCCTCGTACTGGCCTGCGCCGCCGTCGCCGGAGCGGTGTCCTGCGCCGTCGCGGTGGCCGTGCTGCACGCCTTCGACCTGGGCGGCGGTCCGGCCTCCTTCGCACTGTTCGTCCTGGCACTGGTCGGCGGCGCCGCCGCCGGCATCCGCGCCACCCAGGCCGGCAAGGTCCTGCCCGCCCTGTCCCGGCGCCGGCTGCTGGCCCTCGCCATAGCGGTCACCGGCCTGGCGCTGCTGCTGGCCGGGCTGGTCCCGGACACCGCGACCGTGCTGTTCCTGTCGCTGCTCGCGGGCACCGCCGCGGGCGTGGCGGCCAACACCGGCCACACCCTGCTGGACCAGGAGACCGAGGAGTTCCGCCGGGCCCGCCTCACCGAGCACCTCCAGGCGGTCGTACGGGTCGCCCTGGCCGTCGGGGCCGTCGTCGCCCCGGTCCTGGCCTCGGCGATCGGCCCGCACCGGCTCACCGGCGGCGACGTGGTCTTCGCCCACGGCGGCGCCGCCTTCACGCTGATGCTGGTCGGCGCGCTGCTCCTGCCGGTCGCCGTGGTGGTGCTCACCAAGGCGGACGACCGGAGCGGCGTACCGCTGCGACGTGACCTGCGCGAGGCGCTGCGCGGCGGCGAGCCCGACCAGGCGCCGTCCGCCACGGGCTTCTTCGTCGCCCTGGAGGGCGGCGACGGCGCCGGCAAGTCCACCCAGGTGCAGGCACTCGCCGACTGGATACGGGGCAAGGGCCACGAGGTGGTCGTGACGCGCGAGCCCGGCGCCACCCCGGTGGGCAAGCGGCTGCGCTCGATCCTGCTCGACGTCTCCTCGGCGGGCCTGTCCGACCGCGCCGAGGCGCTCCTGTACGCGGCCGACCGGGCGGAGCACGTGGACACGGTCGTCCGCCCGGCGCTTGAGCGCGGCGCGGTCGTCATCTCGGACCGCTACATCGACTCCTCGGTGGCCTACCAGGGCGCCGGCCGCGACCTGTCGCCGACCGAGATCGCCCGGATCTCGCGCTGGGCCACGGACGGCCTCGTACCGAACCTGACCGTGCTGCTCGACGTGTCGCCGGAGGCGGCGCGGGAGCGGTTCACGGAGGCCCCGGACCGGCTGGAGTCGGAACCGGCGGAGTTCCACCAGCGGGTGCGGTCCGGGTTCCTGACGCTGGCCGCCTCCGACCCCGGGCGCTACCTGGTGGTCGACGCGGGCCAGGACCCCGACTCGGTGACCACCGTCGTACGGCACCGCCTGGACCGGATGCTTCCGCTCTCCGAGGCCGAGGTGGCCGCCCTGGCGGAGGCCCGGCGCCTCGCGGAGGAGGAGGCCCGGCGCAAGGCCGAGGAGGAAGCGGCGCGCAAGGCCGAGGAGGAGCGGCTGCGGGCCGAGGAGGAGGCCCGCCGGGCCCGCGAGGCCGAGGAGGCGCGCGTCAGGGCCGAGGCCGAGGCCGCCCGCAAGGCGGAGGAGGAGCGGCTGCGCGCCGAGGAGGAGGCCCGGGCACGGGCCGAGGCCGAGCGCCTGCGCGCGGAGGCCGAGGAGAAGGCACGCGCGGAGGAGCGGGAGCGGCTGCGGCGGCAGGCCGAGGAGGAGGCCCGGCTGCGGGCCGAGGCCGAGGAGCGCCGGCTGGAGAAGCAGCGGCGGGCCGAGGAGGCCCTGCTGAAGGCCGAGCAGGCACGGCGGCTGGCGGAGGCCGCGGCGGCCGAGGTGGCGGCGAAGACCGCGGCTGCGGCGGCGGCTGCAGCGGCTTCGGCTCCTGCCGCGGCGCCGGCTGCGGCTCCGGCCCCCGCTCCGGCGGCGCGTCAGGAACGGCAGGAACGGCAGGAACGGCAGGACAGCGAGGTGACGGTCGAGACGCCCGTGACCCGGCAGAACCCGCCGGACCGGCGGGTCCTGCAGCCGGACGACGTCACCGAGACGGTTCCGGTCCCCAAGGTCGACCCCGCCCGGCCGCGTACCGGCGCAGCCGACGAGACGGCCGTGCTGCCGCCCGTGCGCCTGGCCGACGAGACGGCTGTGCTGCCCCCCGTGCGCCCGGACACCGCTCCGCCGGCGGCGACCGCGCCGCCCGCGGCGAGCGCGCGGTCGGCCTCGCGGCCGACGGCCCGGCGCTCGGAGGAGAACCCGGCCGACCGGGTACCGCCCGGCATCTTCCGCGACACCGGCAACGACCGGACGCGGGAGCTCCCGCTGCTCGACGAGGACGGCCGGCAGCGCCGGACCCGCTCGGACTGGGCCGAGGAGACTCCGCTGGACGACCTCCCGACGCTGGCCGACGAGCTGCTGGGCCGCCACCGGGACGAGGGCGACGAGGACGAGGACCGTCCGCGCCGCCGCCGCTGACGGGGGCCGCACCGGATTGTCAGTGGCGCGCGCCACACTGTGAACAGGCGCGCACGGACGGGAAGCGGACGACGGCGGAGAGCGGAAGGCGGTGGGCGGCATGCCCGTATGGGACGACCTGGTGGGACAGGAGCGGGTCCAGACGCAGCTCGCCGCCGCCGCCCGCGACGCCGACGCGCTGGTCACGGCCGTGGCGGATGGCACCGCGCCGCCCGCCGCGTCCAAGATGACGCACGCCTGGCTGTTCACGGGCCCGCCCGGTTCCGGGCGGTCCACCGCCGCCCGGGCCTTCGCCGCCGCCCTCCAGTGCACCAGCCCCGACCGCGCCCTCGGCGGTGAGCCCGGCTGCGGCTTCTGCGACGGCTGCCACACCACCGTGATCGGCACGCACGCCGATGTGGAGATCGTCCGTACGGATCTGCTGTCCATCGGTGTGAAGGAGACCCGCGACCTGGTGCGCAGGGCCCAGCTCTCGCCGGCGGTGGGCCGCTGGCAGGTCATCGTCCTGGAGGACGCCGACCGGCTCACCGAGGGTGCGGGCAATGTGCTGCTCAAGGCCGTCGAGGAGCCGGCGCCCCGGACGGTGTGGCTGCTGTGCGCCCCCTCGCTGGAGGACGTGCTGCCGACGATCCGCTCCCGCTGCCGGCACCTGACCCTGCGTACCCCGCCCGTCGAGGCCGTCGCCGACGTCCTGGTCCGGCGGGACGGTATCGAGCCCGAGGTCGCCGCGGTCGCCGCGCGCGCGACCCAGGGGCACATCGGACGGGCCCGCCGTCTCGCCACCGACCCGGCCGCCCGCGCGCGCCGGACCGCGGTCCTGCGCCTCCCGCTCCGCGTCGACGACGTGGGCGGCTGCCTCAAGGCCGCGCAGGAGCTGGTCGACGCCGCCGCTGAGGACGCCAAGCAGGTCGCGGAGGAGGTCGACACCAAGGAGACCGAGGAGCTGCGGGCCGCCCTCGGCGCCGGGGCGGGCGCGGGCAGCAGGATGCCGCGCGGTACGGCGGGCGTCATGAAAGAGCTGGAGGACCGGCAGAAACGCCGCCGCACGCGCACCCAGCGCGACAGCCTCGACCTGGCCCTGACCGACCTCACCGGCTTCTACCGGGATGTGCTCGCTCTGCAGCTCGGCTCCTCCGTGGCCATCTCGAACGAGGAGATACGGCCCGACCTCGACCGGATCGCCCGCGCGTCGGGCCCCGAGCGGACGCTGCGCAGGATCGAGGCGATCATCGCCTGCCGGGACGCCCTCGACCGGAACGTGGCCCCGCTCCTCGCGGTCGAGGCGATGACCATGTCGCTGCGGTCCGGCTGAGCCCGCCGCGGCGCGACCCGGCCCGACCGGACCGACCTCACCGGCCCGACGCGACCGACTCGCCCCGACAGGCCCGGCCTGACCGCCTCGCCCCGACCGCCTCGCCCTGACCGTCCCGGCCCGACCGCTTCGCCCCGACCGTCCCCGCCCGACCGTCCCGGCCGCGGCCGTCTCGCCCCGGCGGGCCCGCCGGGCTCGGCCGCGTGCGCCCGGTTGACCGGCTCACCCGTACGAGCGGACGGTCCGCCGTGTCCGGGACGCACCCGGCCCGGGCCGGGCCCGCCCGCCCCAGGCCCGGGCCGCCGGAAGGCGGGGCGGCCGTCCGGCGGCACGGACGCCGACAGGTCGGCGCCGGCAGCGATTACGCTCCTGGAATGGACACCAGTCGCGTGCTGCGTACCACCGGGACCGTGATCGCAGCCGCCGGGCTGCTGCTCTCCGGGTGCAGCTCCGGCGGTACGGGCGGCCCCCGGGCCGCCGCCTCCGCCACCGGGACGTCCGCCACGCCGACCGCGCGGCCGGCCCCCGACGCGGCCACGCTGCGCCCGTACTACGAGCAGAAGCTGACCTGGCGCGACTGCGGCGTCGTCGGCTTCCAGTGCTCCACGATGAAGGCCCCGCTGGACTACGCCGCCGCGGGCTCCGGCCAGGATGTCGACATCGCGGTGGCCCGCCGCCCGGCCACCGGCCCCGGCAAGCGGCTCGGCTCGCTCGTGGTCAACCCGGGCGGCCCGGGCGGTTCCGGCCTCGGCTACCTGCAGGCGTACGCGGGCATCGGCTACCCCGCGCCCGTCCGCGCCCAGTACGACATGGTCTCCTTCGATCCGCGCGGCGTGGACCGGAGCAGCCCCGTCGAGTGCCTGACCGGCCCCGCCATGGACACGTACACGCAGGTGGACCAGACACCGGACGACGCGGCGGAGCGGGCGCGGCTGGTGGCGGCGTTCAAGGAGTTCGCGGCCGGCTGCCAGAAGCGCTCGCAGCGCATCCTGCCCTTCGTCTCCACCGTCGACGCCGCCCGCGACATGGACCTGCTCCGCGGGGTGCTGGGCGACCGGAAGCTCACGTACGTCGGCGCCTCCTACGGCACGTTCCTCGGCGCCACGTACGCGGACCTGTTCCCGGACCGGGTCGGCCGACTGGTCCTGGACGGCGCCATGGACCCGTCCCGCCCGGCGCTCGACCTGAACCGGGACCAGACGGCGGGCTTCGAGACCGCCTTCACGGCCTTCGCCGTGGACTGCGCGAAGCAGCCCGACTGCCCGCTCGGCAGGGGCGGTCCGGCCGCGGTGGGGGCCCGGTTGAAGGAGTTCTTCCGCAAGGTCGACGCCCAGCCGGTGCCCACGGGCGAGGCCGGACGCCCGCTGGGGGAGTCCCTGGCGACGACCGGGGTGATCGCGGCGCTGTACGACGAGAGCGCCTGGCCGCAGCTGCGCGACGCACTGGCCTCGGCCATGGACGGCGACGGGGCGGGCCTGCTGTCCCTCGCCGACAGCTACTACGAACGCGAGCCGGACGGCACCTACGCCAACCTGATGTTCGCGAACGCGGCCGTCAACTGCCTCGACCAGCCGCCCGCGTTCAACGGCCCGGAGGCGGTCGACGCGGCTTTGCCCTCCTTCGAGAAGGCGTCCCCGGTCTTCGGCGCGGGCCTCGCCTGGGCCTCACTGAACTGCGCGTACTGGCCCGTGAAGGCGAAGGGCACGGCGAAGCCGCTGACCGCCGAGGGCGCCCCGCCGATCGTGGTCGTGGGCACCACCCGCGACCCGGCCACCCCGTACAAGTGGGCCCAGGCGCTCGCCGCCCAGCTGACCTCGGGCACGCTCCTCACCTACGACGGCGACGGCCACACGGCCTACGGCCGAGGCAGCTCGTGCATCGACTCCGCAATCAACGAATACCTCCTCCAAGGCACTCCCCCTACCCCCAACACGAAGTGCTGACCCCCGCCGCTCCCGTCTTCATAAGGCTGCGACGCATACGGGGCGGGGGCGAGGAGGCGTCGGAACGGCCCTGTCGCCGTCAGCCTGTCGGACCGCCGAAGAGCGTGCTCCGGTATCCCTGCGGCATGGGAAGGCCCAGCTCCTGCAGGTAGGTCAGACGCGCGTTTATGGCGGCCGAGAAATGCCGCCAGTCCAGGCTGCGGACCGGCTCGGTCGGCTTGGGGTCATCGGCCGACGAGGTCACATAGCAGACGGCGTCATAGAGCTGCTCGGCCATGAGGCGCTCGCAGAAGATTCCGAATCGGTCCTGATAGGAGGTGCCGTGCCAGATTTCGTCAACCGGCAGGGCGCCTGCGGCGGTCCGCACGGGCCGCCGCGAACCCTCGTCGTCCTGCATGATGAAGAAGTAGCCGAGCCAAGGCTTCTCACCCGGGTACAGGCCGGCAAGTGCCGCCCTCCGCAGATCGACGGCGCTGCCGAGCGCTTCTTCGACACGGTTGTTGTAGTTGTTGCCGAACGAGGGTCCGCCGAGTGCCTTCAACTCGAAGGCCGCAACAAGGGTGTCCTCGTAGGCCACGACCACATCCCATTGCTTCTGCGGCCTGTAGTAGCCCGGTAGTTCCAAACCCTGCGGCTTCGTGATCCTGATGCTTTCGGGCGGGTATCCCGCATCGAGGAAGAACTTCGCCAGGAGCACGGCGATGGGGTCGAAGTGCTTGCCGCCCCGCACGGATCCTGCCGTACCGGCGCCGACCGCGGCTCTGATCAGAGACTGATCGATCTGGGTCTGCTTGGCGCCCCAGTACGCCGCGACGGCGTCCTCGAAGTCCTGGCGGGTGACCGTCACGGTCCGCTCCTCCTAGTCAGGCAGCTCGGCGAGGCCGTAGACGCGCAGCGCGGCCTCGGTCGCCGCCTGGACATCGCGCTTGTCGAAGGCTTCCTGGAGGGCAACCCGATCGCTCTCGTCGATCGCCTCCGGGTCGGGCACGCGGATCTTGCGGAGGTACTGCGCCTGGAAGCGAAGGGTCCCGCCGCGCATCTTGACCGCGTACGCCTCCACGAATGCCTCCGCGACCTTGGACAGCAACAGGCCACCGAGTACGCGCATGTCCCAGACGTCCGAGACGATGTAGTACAGGTTGTGATGAGGGTACAGGCGGCCCTCGTCGAGGACCGGATGAATCCTCAGCTTCATATCCGGAAACAGCAGCTTGTGACGACGCGTGAGGCGGTGGTCGACCTTGTCGATGGTCTTGTACCAGCGCGCCGGCTGCTTGACCGCGACATACCGCTTGCGCAGGACTTCGCTGTGTTCCTCGAAGTACGCGGCGAGACGGGGGTAGGCGGCGAGGTCGATTAGATCCCCCCTGGCAGTCCAGGGATTGACCAGGTGCGTACCGTCCCAGCTGAGTGTGCCGCTGGTGGTGTCGCGGACCATGGCCAGGGGCAACAGCCGTTCGTCCTCGACGAGGTCCGAGTCCTTGGTGAGGAAGACCTTGTCGGCACCGGTGGCGATGCCGATGCCCACCTTGGTACCGGTCTCGGTGTCCTCCAGCAGCCGGAAGCGCTCGGTGAGGTCTTCGAGGACGGCCAGCCTCGCGGGGGAGGCCGCCGGCCACGAGTCCTCTTCGGGGAACCAATGAGGCATGCGGGCAGCCTGGAACGAGTCTCCCGTGATCGACGCCGGCCCGTCGGCCGCGTACCAGGCGGCGAACTGCCGGGCCTGCTCGGCTCCGAAGGACCGTGCGGTGTCCGCGGCAACCGCGCGGCCCTGCGCGCTGTTCGAGATGATGGTGATCGCGGGGTAGGCCGAGACCTGGTCAGCGAACGCGTCGACGTCATGCATGACGAGGGCTAGGTCCATGCTGAACTGCTTGGTCACCAACTGCCGGAGTCGTCGGCCGTACTGGTTCCGCATCCACCGGTCGGCGCAGATGAAACCCAGGCGTCCAGCGGGGTTGAGGCTTCGGAGTGCGATCTCGTAGAAGCCGACGTAGATGTCGGCGCGGCCGCCCATGGTGGAGCAGATGCTGCGGTAGGCCGCCATGCGGTCGTCCGGTACATCCTCAAGTCGGATATAGGGGGGGTTGCCGACGACGAAGTCCGCCTGGTACCCCGGGTCCGGCTGCAGCAGGTAGTCGCCCTGCCCGATCCAGGCCTCGGCTACCTTCCGCGCCTCCTCCGGGAGTCCTCCCGCAGCAAGCAGCTCGGCCTCGACGAGGGCGCGGCTGTCCCGCACGTTCCGGTCCAGGAGGTCGTATGCGTGCACGGCGCCGAGCGCGTCCGTGATCGGCCGCTTGCGGGCACGGCATGAGGCACCGATCCGCGAGGCGATCGCACCCAGGAAGGCGCCCCCGCCGCAGGCCGGCTCCACGATCTTCAAGTTGCAGAGGTCTTTGTCGGCCGTGTAGCCGATGAGATCGAGAATGAGATCGACCACCCACCGCCGCGTGAAGACCTCGCCGTGCTCCACCGCCGCCGCTGTGAGGTCCGGGAGGTGCTGCAGGTCGTCGGGGAGCGGGGGAGTTGCCACGTGGCGACCTTACAAGGGTTCCTTCACCGGTCGCCTTTGGCGCGAGACCGCAGCTCAGCTCCCTGTTTTCGGCGGCCGCGCGTGTACTGGGCGTCGGAGCCAGGGAGCCCGTCCGCTCGCCGTGCGACGGGGTGATGCCGGCCTCTTCGTGCGGCGGGGCACCAGGCTTGGCGGGTCAGGCGCTACCGCCGCTGGAAATAGCAAAACCCCCAGGTCACGGCGAGTGAGTCCTGGGGGTTCTACAGAGCCGCCTTCGGGATTCGAACCCGAGACCTACGCATTACGAGTGCGTTGCTCTGGCCAGCTGAGCTAAGGCGGCGCCGCTGGTCAGACAAGTGTTCCCTCGGAAGGGAGCGCTCATCAGCAGCGGCGCCAAGTCTACAGGCTGTGGAGGGGTGCCCAGAACCGGGTTCTGCAGGGGTGGGATATAGACCCTTTAAGGGGAGGAAGCGGTGGGAATCGGTGCGGCGTCGGGGGTGGGTAGTGGCCCGGTCGCCGGGGGTGGGGGGTCGGGCTAGGTTGGTTTGGATGGTGTCCTCGGGGCCAGTGCGGAGGAGGCCCGGCATGACGGCACGGTTGCGCAAGGCGGCGGTGGGTGCGGCCGCGGCAGGGCTGCTCGCGGTGCCCCTGGGGTCCGGAGCCGGCCCCGCCTGGGGCGCGGCAGCGCCCGGGACCGTCCCCGCCGTGGCTCCAGCGTCCGCCCCCGGCGCGGTGGCGCCCGGGTCCGGCGCCGGTGTGGCGGCGCCTACGCCTGGGGTGGGGGAGTTTCCGCAGGTGGATGCGGAGGTGGCGCGGAAGCTGGACGACGCCGTCAAGAAGGTGATGGAGGAGGCCGAGGTGCCCGGGGTGATGGTGCACCTGTCGGCGCCCGGCAAGGGGGAGTACGTCCGGGCCTTCGGTGTCGCGGACAAGGCGACCGGCACGCCCATGACCACCGACCTGTACTCGCGGATCGGCAGCGAGACCAAGACCTTCACCGTGACCGCCCTGCTCCAGCTGGTGGACGACGGGAAGGTGGGCCTCGACGACCCGATCGGCACGTACGTCGACGGGGTCCCGAACGGTGACCGGATCACCCTGCGCGAGCTCGCCGGGATGCGGAGCGGGCTGTTCAACTACTCCGCGGACGAGGGGTTCTTCAAGGCCCTGACGAGCGACCCGTACCGGCAGTTCACCCCGCAGGAGCTGCTCGCGTTCTCCTTCGACCACCCGGTGGTCTTCGAGCCGGGCACGCAGTTCCAGTACTGCAACACCAACCTCGTCCTGCTCGGCCTCGTGGTGGAGAAGGTCTCCGGGACCCCGCTGGCCGAGTACATCAACCGCGAGGTCGTGGCCGAGGCCGGCCTGAAGCACACGCTGTTCCCCGTCGGCGCGGAGTTCCCCAGTCCGCACGCCCACGGCTACACGAACCAGACGGCCTCCGGCAGAACCGAGGACTCCACCAACTGGAACCCCTCCTGGGGCTGGGCGGCCGGAGCGATGATCTCCGACCTCGCCGACATGAAGTCCTGGGCGAAGACCCTGGCCACCGGCACCCTGCTGACGCCCGCCACGCAGGCGCAGCGGTTGAAGGTGTCCCCGGCCGGGGACCTGCCGGACACGGGCTACGGCCTGGGCATCTTCAACGTCGACGGCTGGATCGGCCACAACGGCTCCCTGCCCGGCTACCAGTCGCTCACCGTCTACCTGCCCGAGGCGCAGGCCACGCTGGTGGTGCTGCTCAACACCGACATCACCCACGAGGGCGCCGATCCCGGCACGCTGTTCGGCGAGGCCATCACGGAGATCGTCACCCCCGACCACGTGTACCGGCTGCCCGCCCAGCCCCCCGCCGGGAAGACCGGTTGAGCGGGTACCGCCCCCACGCCCCGGCCCGCACGCCCCACCCAAGGCCCGAACGCCCCCGCCCCGCACCGCCCCCACGCCCCCGGCCCGCAGGCTCAGGACCGCCCGCCGCACAATGATCTCCGTCGTGAGGGAACGGACGAGGGACAGGGGACCGGCATGACAGACAGGGCAGACGCGACCGCGGAGGTCGTGGTCCGCGTGGCGGGCGCCGCGGACGTCGAGGAGGCCGCCGCGCTGTTCCGCGGCTACCTGGACTTCTACGAGGTGCTCCCCGAGGACCCGGACCTGCCGGGCGCCTTCCTCGCCGAGCGGATCGCGAAGGACGAGTCCCTGGTGCTGCTGGCGGCGGTACCCGGCGTCGGGACGGTCGGCTTCGCGCAGGTGTACCGGACCTTCTCCTCCCTCGCCCTGCGGACGGCCTGGGTGCTCAGCGACCTGTACGTGGCGCCGGAGGGCCGCCGTACGGGGGCCGGGCGGGCGATGCTGCGCGAGGTGCTGCGCCGGGCGCGCGAATCCGGGGCGTCCGGGGTGCAGTTGGAGACGGCGTACGACAACACGGTCGCGCAGGGGCTGTACGAGGCGGAGGGCTTCGTCCGCGAGGAGTTCCACGTGTACTTCCACGGGTTCGGCTGACCGGTTCTGTCGAGGGTGAAACATTTCCGCGCCCCACCGCGTCATTGGGGTGGGACGGACGCGAGGGGGAAGCGGATGCGGCAGGGGCGCACGGACGGGTTCCGTGAGTTCGCGGCGGGCCGGTCGGGGCATCTGTACCGGTCGGCCTGCCTGCTGACGAGCGGGGACACGCACCTCGCGGAGGACCTGGTGCAGGAGACGCTCGGGCGGATGTACCTGCTCTGGGGGCGGATCTCCCGTATCGACAATCCGGCGGCGTACGCGCAGACGGTGCTGGTACGGGCCTTCCTCACCCACCAGCGCCGCCGCTCGGCGGGGGAGCGCCCGGTCGGGGAGTTCCCCGAGCCGGGCGCGGCCGCGGCCGCCGATCCGGCGCTGCGGCTGACGCTGCTGGAGGCGCTGGGGCGGCTGGCGCCGAAGGACCGGGCGGTGCTGGTGCTGCGGTACTGGGAGGACCGCAGCGTCGAGGAGACCGCCGACGCGATGAACGCCAGCTCGGCGGCCGTCCGGACCCGCACCACGCGGGCGCTGGCCCGGCTGCGTGGGGAACTCGGCGGCTCGTCGGCCGAGTTCGCTGCCACGCACTGAGCGGAGAGAGCCGCCGGGCCGCGGCGGCGGGGCCGGGGCTCTCCCCCGGGCCCGTACCGGCCGGTCCTGTCCCGTCACACCTGTCACCTCTGAACAGAAGGTCTGGTTCCCCATGTCCTTTGAAGACGAGCTCGGCGAAGCCCTCCGGCGTACGGGGGACGGGTTCACCGCCGACCGGCACGCCCTCGCGGAGGCCGGTGAACGGCGCGGGCGCAGGCTGGTGGCCCGCCGCCGGGCCGCGGTGGCCGGCGGATCGGTGCTGGCGATCGCCCTGATCGGTACGGCCGGCGCCTATACCGGCGGTCTGATCGGCCCCTCCGGCTCGGCGCAGGTCGCCGCGCCGCCGACCCCGAAGAGCACCGCCCCCCACCGCGACGGGCCGCCGGGCGCCGGCGGGGTCAGCGCCGACGACATGCTCGCCGACCTGGAAGCGCTGCTGCCCGGCGGGAAGTTGAGCGGCGGCGAGGCTCGCGGGACGGACAGTGAGCTCTACCCGATGGCCTCGGGCATCTACGACGACGGGAAGGGCAGGGCGGCCGTCAGCGTGAGCCTCTCCCAGGTCGATCCGCTGGGGAGCCACGCCCATGAACTGACCTCCTGCGGGGACAGGAAGGTCGTCGGGTACGACGACTGCACGGTCGAGAACCTGCCCGACGGTACGAGGATCCTGCTGGAGAAGGGGTACGAGTACTCCGACCGCCGGGTCGACACCAAGGCGTGGCGGGCCGTCCTCGTGAACCCGCGGGGTTTCATGGTCACCGCCACCGAGTGGAACGCCGCCTCGGAGAAGGGGTCCCCGGTCACGCGCACCGATCCGCCGCTGTCCACCGTCCAGTTGAAGGCCCTGGTCACCTCCACCGTCTGGCACAAGGCCCTGAACGCGGTGCCGGCCGCCCCCGCGGAGGCGGCGGCCCAGCGGGCCCGGTCGACCGGGGTGTCCGGGAAGGACGCCCTCGTGGAGCTGCTGGAGAAGTACGGGATCCCGCTCGCCTCCGCCAAGGGGCGCGACCAGTTCGGCCAGGCCGTGCTCCACGACGGCAAGGGCCTGTCGCTGGTCCAGCTCAGCCACACCAAGGGCGACAACCGGCCGGCCCTCACCGGCCCCGGCGTCACCACGACGGACGACGGGACAAGGATGCAGGTCATCCGCAAGGCCGCCGAGCACGGCAGGGGCGTGGTCGAGTGGACGGTGGAAGCCGTGCGTCCGAACGGGCTGCGCGTGGTGGTCACCGCGTACAACACGGGCGAGCAGTTCGGCGCGGCCACCCGTCCGGAGCCCGCGCTGTCGGTGGCGCAGCTCACTGAGATCGCCCTCGCACCGCGGTGGAGCGCGATCCCGTAGGGCGGGCGGGGATCACTTGGCGTCCGCGTAGCACTCCACGACGGCGGTGGTGAAGGGGAACCGGACCGGGGTGTCGCCGAAGGTGAGGCGCCCGGCCCGGTCCCCGGCGGCCCGGATCGCCTCCGCGACCGTCTCGGCCTCCTCGGCCGGGCAGTGCACGATCACCTCGTCGTGCTGGAAGAACACCAGCTCGGCCCGCATCCCGGCGGTCGCCTGCCGCAGCGCGGCGAGGAGCAGCAGCGCCCAGTCGGCGGCGCTTCCCTGCACGACGAAGTTGCGGGTGAACCGGCCGCGGGCCCGGGTGCTGGTGGAGGCGTGACTCGGGGTCCAGCCGTCGTCCCGGTCCTGCGGGATCCCGGCCTCGCCGCCGCCGTCCTCCCCGTCGCCGGACCCGGCGGGCGGCGGACAGGTGCGGCCGAGCCAGGTCCGTACGAGCCGGCCCTCCTCCCCGGCCCGGGCCGCCTCGTCCACGTAGGCCACGGCCAGCGGGAAGCGGCGGCGCAGGGCGGCCAGGTTCTTCAGGCCGTCCCCGGAGGTCTGCCCGTAGACGGCGCCGAGGACGGCGATCTTGGCCTTGTCCCGGTCTCCGGAGAAGCCCTCGCGGGAGACGGCGGTGTAGAGGTCCTCGGGGCGGCCGGCCACCTCCATGAAGGCGGGGTCGCGGGAGATCGCGGCGAGTACGCGCGGCTCCATCTGGTCGGCGTCGGCGACGACGAGCCGCCAGCCGGGATCGGCGACCACCGCGCGGCGGATCACCTTGGGGATCTGCAGGGCGCCGCCGCCGTTGGTGACCCAGCGGCCGGTGAGGGTGCCGCCGGGGATGAACTCCGGGCGGAAGCGGCCGTCGTGCACCCAGTCCGCGAGCCAGCCCCAGCCGTGGGCGGTGTAGATCCGGTACAGCTTCTTGTACGCGATCAGCGGCTCGACGGCGGGGTGGTCCAGCTCCTGGATCTCCCAGCGCCGGGTGGACTTGAGCTTGATCCCGGCCTCGGCGAAGGCCTTGATGACGTCGGCGGGCAGATCGGGGCGGACGCGCCGGCCGAAGGCGGCGGAGACCCGGTCGGCCAGCTCGGCGAGGCGCCGGGGCTCGCCGCCGCCCGCGTACCGCTCGCCGAGCAGGTCGGTGAGCAGGGCGCGGTGCACGTCGGCCCGCCAGGGCAGGCCCGCGCGGTTCATCTCGGCGGCGACGAGGAAGGCGGCGGACTCGGCGGTGGTGAGCAGCCGCATCCGGTCCGGGTGGGCGGTGGCGTCGATCCGCTCCGCCTGGCCGGCGTGGACGGCGAGCAGCGCGTCGAGGGGCAGTGGGGCGGGCCGCGGGTCGAAGAGCGAGGACTGTGTGCCGGGGGAGGCGGACCGCTGCGGCGGATCGGGCGGTACGGGTCCACCCGTCAGCCGGGCCCACGCGGCGGCGGCGGAGCGGGGCTCCCCGAACCGGCCCTCGTGGCCGAGCAGCAGGAGCTCGGCGTCCTCGACGTCGTAGCAGCGCTCGACGCGGACGCCGGACGCGAGGAGGCGGGGGTAGACGGCCGCGGTGGCGGACCAGATCCAGCGGGTGTCGGAGGGAGCGGCGCGGATCGCCTCGGCGGGGTCGCGGACGCGGAGCCGGGCCCCGGGGTGGGGGGTGGCGGGTGCGGGTGCGGCGTGCCACCAACCGTCGCCGTCCTCGGCGAGGGCCCACCGGGGGGTGCGGTCGCTCATGGGTGCGAGTGTCCCACCGGGGTCTGACAGTGCGGCGGCGCCGGGCCGGGGGTCGGAGGCCGGGGCCGGGGGGCGGGGCCGTGCGGTGTGCGGCGGCGCGGGCCGGCCGGGCTCAGGGATCGGGGCTCCGCCCCGGACCCCGCGCCTCAAACGCCGGCGAGGCTGGTAGTTGCCCCGGCGGGGGGAGGTGGTCCGCGGGGCATTTGCGCTGGCGGGGCGGGGGGTGGTCGCGGTGGGGTGGGAAGGTGCTGGGAGGGGGTGGGGGTGGGCGTGCCAAGCTGAGGGGGTGAGAGATCTTTCCGACGTGGTCGACCGGGCCTTTGCCGCCGCCCTGTACGCGCAGGACGACGGCGGGCTGGACACGGGCGCCTCGATGCTCGTCGCCGAGCCCGGGCAGTGGCCCGGGGTGGGGCAGGAGCTGCTGGCGCGCGGGGAGACGTACGTACGGCAGGGCTGGGAGCGGGGCTGGCGGCCGGCCGACGTGCTCCGGCTGGTCCGGCGGGACCTCGACGAGCGGCACCTGCGGATCGCCGGCGACCTGATCGCCGCCGAGGCGCGCCGCTACGCCCGGCTCCCCGAGCGGTGGACCGGGGCCGAAGCCTGGTGGGGCGAGGACACCGCGTACGCCGAGCGGGTCGCGGAGCGCGAGCGGACGGACCGGTTCACGCTGGTCACCGCGTTCCTGGAGGTGTTCCGGCTGCTGGTCCGGCTGCCCTCGATCGAACCGGTGGGCCCGCTGCCGGGCGACCCGGTGGACCCGGTCGAGCACGCGCACATCGAGCCGCGGATGCTGGGCCGCATCCGGGCCCTGCTGGCGAAGGCGGAGGCGACGACCTTCCCGGAGGAGGCGGAGGTCCTCAGCGCCAAGGCGCAGGAGCTGATGGCCCGGCACACCGTGGACGAAGCGCTGCTGGCGGTGCGGACGGGGTCCTCGCGGACGCCCGGGGCGTGCCGGATCGGCGTGGAGCCGCCGTACGAGGAGGCCAAGGCGGTGCTGCTCGACGCGGTGGCGACGGCCAACCGCTGCCGGGCGGTGTGGAACAGCGCGTTCGAGTTCTCCACGGTCGTGGGCTTCGAGAGCGACCTGGAGGCGGTGGAGCTGCTGTACACCTCGCTGCTCGTGCAGGGCACGGCGGCGATGACCCGCGCGGAGGCCGCGCAGCGCTCGGGCGGGCGCAAGCGGACGAAGACCTTCCGGCAGTCGTTCCTGCTCGCGTACGCCAGTCGGCTGGGCCAGCGCCTCGCACGGACGGCCGAGCACACGGCCGCGCAGGCCCCGGACTACCTGCCGGCGCTGGTCGCGCGGGACGTGGCGGTCACCTCGCGGGCGGAGGAGATGTTCCCCCGGACCACGACGACGCGGCTGCGCGGGGCGACCGACCACGCGGGGTGGGAGGACGGGACCGCCGCCGCCGACCGCGCCCACATGGGCGGGCGGCGCAAACCGCTGACGTGAAGACCCCGTTACCCTCCGCCCCAGTAGATCCCCCCTCTGTGGCTCCCGCCCATGCCCCGTGACCGACCGCCCCCGCCGACCGCCCCCGCCGACCGTCGCCACTGACCGGCTGACCGGCTGACCGGCTGACCGGCCGACCGGCCGCGCGCGGCCCCCTCCCGAGCGCAGCGCGACCCGCGGCCGTCTGCGCCGACCGTCGCCCCTGACCGGCCGACTGGTCGCGCGCGGCCCCGCGCCTGACCGCAGCGCGACCCCCGACCGCAGCGCGGCCCCCGACCGTCCCCGCCGACCGTCGCCCCTGACCGGCCGACCGGCCGCGTGCGGCCCCGCCCGACCGCAGCGCGACCCGCGGCCCGCCCGACGAGCCGCCCCCACCGGCCGCAGGGTAAACCGGGCGAAGCGGCGGAAACCCTACCGAAGACCCCCAGCGGATACGCTCGGCGCCATGAGCTGGCTGCGGGCCCTGAAGGACTCCGTCCGGTCGGGCCTGGCGGTCGAGCGGGCCTCCCTGGAGCCGCTCGTCGCGTTGCGCGCCACGGTCGGCCTCGCGATCGTCATCGGCGCGGGGCTGGCCCTCCTCGGGCCCGGGGCGGCGGTCAGTTCCGCTTTCGGGGCCTTCATGGCGGCCGTCGCCACCTTCCAGAAGAGCTGGCGCCCGCGCCCCGCCCTCGCCCTCTCCTCCGGTCTGACCCTGGCCGTGTCCACCTTCACCGGGTATCTCGTCGGGTCCTCGCACACGGTGCTCTTCCTGGCCCTGCTCGCCGTGTGGACCTTCGCGGCGGGGATGATGTGGGCGGCCGGACCCACCGCCGGGGTCATCGCCTCCAGCAACGTCGCGATCATGCTGGTCACCGTCACCCTGCCGGCCTCGGTGCCGCAGGCCGCCGGGCACGCCGCGATGATCGCCGCGGGCGGGATGGTCCAGGCCCTGCTCATCGTGCTCTTCCCGGTCCGCCGCTGGGGCGCCCGGCGCGACGCCCTCGCCGACGCGCTGGCCGCCGAGGCCGACTACGCCCGCCGGCTGCGCCACGACCCCGTCGCCCCCTTCGACCCGCAGCCGCTGATGCGGGCCCGCGCGGCGGCCGCGGTGACCCCGCGCGAGGCCCGCCGCCGTCCCGCCGAGCTGCACGGGGCCCGGGGGTCCGCGGAGCGGATCCGGCCGGTGCTGGCCTCGCTCGCCGACCCGGCGGTCGGCGCCCCGGCCGAGGGCCCGGCCCGGGA
This sequence comes from Streptomyces sp. NPDC058662, assembly GCF_042716255.1. Taxonomy (NCBI): domain Bacteria; kingdom Bacillati; phylum Actinomycetota; class Actinomycetes; order Kitasatosporales; family Streptomycetaceae; genus Streptomyces; species Streptomyces sp. NPDC058662. The sequence goes on from NZ_JBHXRU010000027.1 coordinate 23,204, forward strand.
CCGGGTACGGGAACTGCTGGCCGCCGCGGCCGCGGTGCTGGACGCCGCCGCGCGGGCGATCCGGCGCGGGGAGCCGGTGCGGGCGCCCGCCCCCGCCCTCGCGGTCCTGAGGTCCCCCGACACGGCGGGCCTCCTGGACGGCGCCCCGCTGCGGGCCGCCCACCGCCTCGCCGCCCTGCTGGACGACGTACGGGAGACGGCGGAGCCGGTGTCCGGCCGCACCGCCGACCCGGGTGAGTCCCTGCTGCGGCCCACCCTGCCGGGATCGGTGCCGCCCGCGCTGAAGGCCGTACGGGCCGAGTTGCGCCCGGGGTCCCCGGTGCTGCGGCACGCCGTGCGGGTCACGGCCGTGGCCTGCGCGGGGTACTTCCTCGGGCACGCGCTGCCGTTCGGGCACGCCTACTGGGCCCCGATGGCCTCCGTCATGGTCATGCGGCCGGACTTCAGCCAGACCTACGCGCGCGCCGTGGCCCGCTTCTCCGGCACCCTCGTCGGGGTCGCCGTCGCCACGGCCGTCGTGCAGAGCGCCCAGCCCGGCATGTACCTGTCCGGCCTGCTCGCCGTGGTCAGCGCGGGCCTGATGTACGCGCTGATGCGCACCGGGTACGCCGTGACGCAGGTGTTCGTCTCCGCGTACGTGGTCTTCCTGCTCGGCATGGGAGGGGCGCGCTGGGACCAGACCGTGCCCGACCGGGTCGCGCTCACGCTGGTCGGCGGCCTCCTCGCGATGGTCGGCTACGCCGTCTACCCGGCCTGGGAGACGCCGAGGCTGCGGGCCCGGCTGGCGGACTGGCTCGCCGCCGTCGGGGGGTACGCGGCCGCCGTGCTCGGGCAGTACGCGGATCCGGCCGGGGCCCGGAGGGCCGACGTGCGGGAGGCGCTGCTGGCGGCCCGCGACGCCCGGATCGCCTGGCAGGAGGCGCTGGCACGGGCCGCCGGGGAACCCGTGCGCCACCGGGGGCTGTCCCGAACCGCGGCGGAGGGGGCGGGCGACGCCCTGGCCGCGCTGGGGCGCAACGCCATGCTCCTGGAGGCCCACCTGCCGGACCGCGCGCACCCCCCGGTCCCGGGCGCGGCCGCCCTGGCGCGGGCCCTGCGCGAGGCCACGGAGGCGGGGGCGAAGGCGGTGCGGGAGCGCCGGGTGCCGCGGTGGGACGGGGTCCGGGCCCTGCTCGCCGACGGGAACGCCCCCGCCCCCGCAGCCACGCCCCGGCCGCACCCCGCCCCGGCCGCGCACCCCGCACCCGACGCGCACCCCGACCCCGCCCCCGACCCCGGCGCGCCCGCGCGGGACGTGCTGCGCGGTGCGGCCGGGCAGATCCTGGACTCCCTCGACGAGGTGTCACGGGCCCTGCGGCCCTGATCCGTCCGGCGGATGACCCGTGAGTGATCAATGGACCACCGCGCGTGCACGTGCATCTGCCCATGCATGCGCTTATGAACACAGCTATGATCCGGTGCAGTTGACATCTGCACTATCGGGGGCTTCCTGTGGACCACGCGTACAACGGGATAGCAGCTGCAGAACTCGCTTCCTTGTATCAGCTGACCTGGCAGAAGAGCCGACACAGCAACTCGCAGGGTTCCTGCGTGGAGTTCGCGAGGCTGCCGGGCGGCGACGTCGCCATGCGCAATTCGCGCTTTCCCGACGGCCCGGCGCTCGTCTACACGCCGGCCGAGATCGAGGCCCTGCTCCTGGGCGTCAAGGACGGGGAGTTCGACCACCTGATCAGCTGACGGGCGAGCGCATCGATCGCGCCGTGCACGTGCACCGGCCGGAACCGATCCATGGATCGGTCCCGGCCGGTCGTCGTGGGCGTCGTGGTCGCCGCGGTCGTCGTGGTCGCGGAGGTCGGCCCCGCTCAGTCCTGGAGCAGGAACAGCGCCCAGACCACCTTGCCGGTCAGCCGCCCCGCGAGCGGGTGCCAGCCCCAGCTGTCGCTGTACGAGTCGACCAGGAACAGGCCGCGCCCGGACTCCAGGTCGACGTTCTCCTCCGTGCACTCCGGCGAGAACGCGCCGCCCGGCCGGTCCTCGCTCGGATCGCGCACCGCGCACACGAGCCGGGTGCTCCACCGCATCAGGTGCAGCCGCACCGGCGGCTCAGGCTCGGCGCCCGGACCCCGCGCGTCCTCGGGCAGGGCATGGCGCAGCGCGTTCGTGACGAGCTCGGACACGACCAGGGCCACGTCGTCGAAGCGTTGGTCGAGACCCCACTGGGAGAGCGTGGACCGGGTGAACGTACGTGCGCCGCGCACCGCCTCGAAGCGGGCGGGCAGAGCGCAGGACGCGGACCCGGAGACAGCCGTGGGGTCGACCGGGGGAAGCCCCTGCCGTAACGGCTCCAGCATGGTCGATCCATTCGTCCCCATGCGAGGCACTCCCGGGATTCGCGGACGGAGCGGCGGCTTCCGTCCAAAGAGAACTGCGGGGTGGGTCCGGCGCCGGCGCGAGAAGCACGCAGGTGCGCGGCACCATCGTTCCGAATGGCAGAGCCGGATGCAAGGGCAGATGCACGTGCACGCGCCGGACGTGTCCGCTCCCGTGATGGTTCTTGCTCATTTCTCCCTACGCATCCTTACGGACTTCTTTCCCCGTGCGCGGGATTCCGTTACAGAACGAGTACGGGCCGATGCGTTTTGGTGGCAGACTGCGGCCTCTGGGGTGCGGGGGCCCCGCGACGCACGCGTACGCCATGGCGATGGGGAGGGCAGTACTAGTGACCGCAGAAGCGAGCGGTTCTGTGGTGCGCCGCATCCTCCTGGGCTCACAGCTCAGGCGACTCCGTGAATCCCGCGGCATCACCCGTGAGGCGGCCGGTTACTCGATCCGCGCGTCCGAGTCGAAGATCAGCCGCTTGGAGTTGGGAAGGGTGAGTTTCAAGGCACGGGACGTCGAGGACCTCCTCACGCTCTACGGAGTCACGGACAGCGCGGAGCGCGAGTCGCTCCTCGGGCTGGTCCGGGAGGCCAACGCGACGGGCTGGTGGCACAGTTACGGCGATGTGCTGCCCGGCTGGTTCCAGACCTACATCGGCCTGGAGGGCGCGGCGTCGCTCATCAGGATCTACGAAGTGCAGTTCGTGCACGGCCTGCTGCAGACGGAGGCCTACGCCCACGCCGTGGTCAGCCGCGGTATGCCGGGGGCCACCGCCGCCGAGATCGACCGCCGCGTCGCGCTCCGCCTGGAGCGGCAGAAGGTCCTCGTCTCCGAGAACGCCCCGGTCTTCCACGCGGTCCTCGACGAGGCCGCGCTGCGCCGGCCGTACGGCGACCGCGACGTGATGCGCGGGCAGTTGGAGCACCTCATCGAGATCTCCCAGCGGCCCAACGTCCACCTCCAGGTGATGCCCTTCTCCTTCGGCGGCCACGCGGGCGAGAGCGGAGCCTTCACCCTGCTGCGCTTCCCTGAGTCCGATCTGCAGGACATCGTCTATCTGGAACAGCTGACCAGCGCCCTCTACCTGGACAAGGAAGAGGAAGTGGGGCAGTACGGGCGGGCGATGGAACGGCTCCAGGCGGACAGCCCCGAACCCGACCGGACCCGGGATCTTCTCCGTGGTCTGCTCCAACTGTCTTGATTCGCACGTAGTATGACGCCTGATCAGTGCATGACGACCGATCGGTCTCCGGTGCAGCGCACGGGTGCGCGCTCGCAGTAAGGGATGGCATGTCCATATTCAGCGACCTGGCTCACCAGTACATCGACGGCGAATGGCTGGCCGGTACCGGTTCGTGGGACATCATCGACGTCAACCCCTACAACGGCGAGAAGCTCGCGGCCATCACCGTGGCCACCGTCGAGCAGGTGGACCGGGCGTACCGGGCCGCCGAGCGGGCGCAGAAGGAGTGGGCCGCCACCGGCCCCTACACCAGACGCGCCGTCATGGAGCGCGCCCTGCGGATCACCGAGGAGCGCGAGAAGGAGATCGTCGAGGCGATGATCGACGAGCTCGGCGGGACCCGTCCCAAGGCCGAGTACGAGATCCACCTCGCCAAGGAGTTCCTCCGCGAGGCGATGCAGCTCGCCGTCCGACCCGAGGGCCGCATCCTGCCCTCGCCGGTCGAGGGCAAGGAGAACCGGGTCCAGCGCCTGCCCGTCGGCGTGGTCGCGGTGATCAGCCCCTTCAACTTCCCCTTCCTGGTCACGATGAAGTCGGTCGCCCCGGCGCTCGCGCTCGGCAACGCCGTCGTGATCAAGCCGAACCAGAACGCCCCGGTCGTCGGCGGCGGTGTCATCGCCAAGATCTTCGAGGAGGCGGGCCTCCCGGTCGGCCTGCTGAACGTCCTGGTCACCGACATAGCCGAGATCGGCGACGCACTCCTGACCCACCCCGTGCCCAAGGTGATCTCCTTCGCCGGATCGGACCGGGTGGGCCGGCATGTGGGCGCGGTCGCCGCCCGCCACTTCAAGCGGACGGTCCTTGAGCTCAGCGGCAACAGCGCGCTCGTCGTCCTCGACGACGCCGACCTCGACTACGCGGTGGACGCGGCCGTCTTCAGCCGCTTCGTCTACCAGGGCCAGGTCTGCATGGCCGCCAACCGGATCCTCGTCGACGCCTCCGTGGCGGAGGAGTTCACCGAGAAGTTCACCGCCCGCGTGCGCGCCCTGCGCACCGGCGACCCGCACGAGGCCGACACCCACATCGGCCCGCTGATCAACTCCTTCCAGGCCGACGCCCTGACCGCGCTCGTGGACCGGGCCGTGGAAGAGGGGGCCCGCGCCCTCGTCCGGGGTTCTACGCGCGGCAACCTGGTCGAGCCGACCGTGCTGGCCGGGATCCCCGAGGACTCCCCGCTCCTGGGGCAGGAGATCTTCGGTCCGGTCGCCCTGCTGGTGGTCTTCGACGGCGAGGACGAGGCCGTGCGGCTGACCAACGCCACCCCGTACGGGCTGAGCGGCGCCGTGCACACCCGGGACGTCGAGCGGGGGGTGCGGTTCGCGCAGCGGATCGAGACGGGGATGATCCACGTCAACGACTCGACGATCGGCGACGAGCCGCTGGCCGCCTTCGGCGGCGAGAAGGCCTCGGGCCTCGGCCGGCTGAACGGCGAGGCCACGATCGAGGCGTTCACCACCCAGAAATGGATCTCCGTGCAGCACGGGCGGACGCGCTTCCCGTTCTAGGCCGCGACCGCTCTAGACTCGACCGGGCGTAGCGCAGCCGCCGCCCGGGGGAGATTCAGAGTTTGAGCAACATACCGGAGACCGGCCGGACCCCTCGGGTCCAGAACCGTCTCGTCGTGATCCAGATCGTGGTCTTCTCGCTGCTCCTCACCCTGGGCGGGCGTCTCTGGTACCTCCAGATACGCAACGGCCAGGAGTACACCGACGAGGCCAAGAACAACCATGTGCAGCGGGTGGTCCAGCCCGCCGTGCGCGGCTCGATCCTGGACGCGCGCGGGGTGCCGCTCGCGGACAACGCCACGCACCTCGTCGTCTCCGCCAGCCGTACCGAGCTCCTCAAGATGAGCGACAAGGGCAAGGGCGTCCTGACCCGCCTGGCCGGAGTCCTGGGGATGAACCCGCAGGACGTCATCGACAAGGTGCGGCTGTGCGACGACAAGACCCCGCAGCCGTGCTGGAACGGTTCCCCTTACCAGCCCATCCCGGTCAGTGACGAGGCCACCACCGAGCAGGCCCTCCAGCTGCGCGAGCACGCGGAGGACTTCCCCGGCATCACCGCCGAACCCACCGCCCTGCGCCGCTACGCCGGGCCGGACGGGGCCAACACCTCCCAGGTGCTCGGCTACCTCTCGCCGGTCACGGACGAGGAGATCACCAAGGCGAAGAACTCCGACTCGCCCTACCTGCGCTCCGACCAGGTGGGCCGCTCCGGCCTGGAGCGCACGTACGACAAGGAGCTGCGCGGCAAGGCCGGGATCACCCGCTACGAGGTGGACAACCTCGGCCGGGTCACCGGGCAGGGCCAGACGGACCGGGCGCAGGCCGGTTCGAACGTCGTGACCTCGATCGACTCCCGGGTGCAGGCGGTCGCCGAGCGCGAGCTGAACAACGCGATGATCGAGGCCCGCCGCACGATCGACAAGAACAACACCCGCCGCGCCTACGAGGCCGACTCGGGCGCGGTGGTGGTCATGGAGAACAAGACGGGCCGCGTCGTGGCGATGGCCTCGAACCCGACCTACGACCCCAACGCCTGGGTGGGCGGCATCTCGGGCAAGGACTACGCCCGGCTCACCGACAAGGAGTCGAACTACCCGCTGCTGAACCGGGCGATCCAGGGCCAGGCGGCCCCGGGCTCCATCTTCAAGGTGGTCACCTCCACGGCCGCGGTGAACGCGGGCTACCCCTTCAACCGGCGCTACCCCTGCCCCAGCGCCTACTCGGTCGGGAACCAGACCTTCACGAACTTCGAGTCGCAGGGCTACGGCGACATCACCATCGGCCGGGCCCTGGAGGTCTCCTGCGACACGGTCTACTACGCGATCGCCGACCAGGAGTGGAAGAAGGACGGCGGGATCAACCCGAAGAAGACCCCGAACGACTGGTTCCTCAAGACGGCGCACGAGTTCGGCCTCGGCAAGCGAACGGGGATCGACCTGCCGAACGAGGTCCCCGGCCGGGTGCCCGACCGCAAGTGGAAGCAGGACTTCTTCGAGGCGAACAAGGCCGCCTGGTGCCGGGACGGCAAGAAGAACGGCACCTTCGCCGAGAAGATCGCCTACGAGAACTGCCGCCAGGGCAACCAGCTGCGCGAGGGCGACGCCATCAACTACTCCATCGGCCAGGGCGACACCTTGGTGACGCCGGTCCAGATGGCCTCCGTGTACGCGGCCATCGCCAACGGCGGAACGCTCCACCAGCCCAGCGTCGGCAAGGCGGTGGTCAGCGCCGACGGCGCCACCGTGCGCCGGATCGAGCCGAAGGTGCTGGGCAAGCTGCCGATGGACGCGAAGACGCGCGACGACATCGACGGCGCGCTGGCCTCCGTCGCCACCACGGGCAGCGCGGCGTGGCGCTTCGTCGGCTGGCCGCACAAGCAGATCCCGATGCACGCCAAGACCGGTACGGCGGAGGTCCAGGGCAAGCAGACCACCTCGTGGTTCGCCTCGTACACCGAGGACTACTCGATCGTCATGACGATCTCCCAGGGCGGCACCGGCTCGGGCGCCTCGGGTCCGGCCGTCCGCAAGATCTACGAGGCGATGTACGGGCTGGACGAGACGGGCAGGCAGGACCTGGCCAAGGCCCTGCTGCCGAAGCCGGCGACGGAGCTGCCGGCGGTCCGTCCGGACGGGGAGATCGCCGCGCAGTGAGGAGCGCGGGAGGCGCGGGCGAGAGCCGGGGGAGCTGAGGACGGAAGCCGGGGGAGTTGAGGACGGAAGCTGACCGCAAGCCTCCGTAGTGTCCTTCCTGTCGGCGGGGAGAGGGACGGACCCCGCTGCGCATCCCACACCACGGAAGAGGCGGTCGGACATGGCTCAGGCAAGCACAGAGGTCCCCGGTGACGAGCGCGGCACGCTCCTCGCCTTCGTGGAGGCCCAGCGCACGGCGATCCGAGAGTCGCTCCTCGGGCTGACCGAGGAGCAGGCCGCGAGCAGCCCGAGTGCCAGCGAGCTGTCGCTGTCCGGGCTGCTCAAGCACGTGGCCGAGTGCGAACTCAGCTGGCTGCGGATGGCCCAGCAGCAGCCGAACGAGCGGGTGCGCGACGAGAAGAGCTGGGGGGAGATGTTCCGCCTCGTCGAGGGCGAGAGCATCCCCGGCCTCCTGGCCTTCTGGGACGGGGTCGCGGAGCAGACGGCCGCCTTCATCGCCGAGGTCCCGAGCCTGGACGACAGCTTCCCGCTCCCTCCGGCGCCCTGGTTCCCGCAGGACGCCAAGGTGTCGATGCGCTGGATGCTGCTGCACCTGGTGGAGGAGTTCGCCCGGCACGCCGGTCACGCGGACATCATCCGCGAGACCGTCGACGGCACCCGCGCCATGGGGTAGGGGCCCCGGCCTTAGTACCGTGGCCCCATGTCAGCGATCCGGCTTCTCGTCCTCGGCGCGGTCCGTCAGCACGGGCGGGCGCACGGGTACCAGGTGCGCAACGACCTGGAGTACTGGGGCGCGCACGAGTGGTCCAACACCAAACCCGGGTCGATCTACCACGCGCTCAAGCAGATGGCGAAGCAGGGCGTCCTGCACGCCCACGAGGTGGCCCCCAGCGCCGCCGGCGGGCCGCCGCGCACCGAGTACGAGGTGACGGACGCGGGCCGGGCCGAGTACTTCAAGCTGCTGCGCGAGGCCCTCGCGGCGTACGACCAGAAGTCGGACCTGCTCTCGGCGGCGATCGGCTTCATGGTCGACCTGCCGAGGGCCGAGGTGCTGGCCCTGCTGCGGGAGCGGCTGGGCAAGCTGTCGCTCTGGCGGTCCTCGGTGACGGACTACTACACGCCGGAGGGCGGCCCGGGGCAGCTGGGCCACATCGGCGAGATCATGCACCGGTGGGTCCACTCCGCGGACGCCGAGGCGGAGTGGACGCGGGGCCTGATCGCCCGGATCGAGGGGGGCGCGTACTCCTTCGCGGGCGAGGGCGGCGCGCCGTTCGTCGGCGTGCTGGCGGAGGGCGAGGAGAACCCGTACGCGACCCGGTGACCCCGCCGGGCACGGGGAGCGGGCCGATTCCGCGCGCACGTATTCAAGTTTGACTACCTGATGGTCCGGTTGTACCGTGGCCGCCTCAGCTAATCAAACTTGACTACGCGAGGAGCGGGTGTGGTGGCGATATCCGTCGAAGGCGTCCACAAGCGGTACGGCGACAAGCACGTCCTGGCCGGGCTCGACCTGGAAGTCGCCCGCGGCACCGTCCACGCGGTGCTCGGCCCCAACGGCGCCGGCAAGACCACGGCGGTCCGCGTCATGAGCACCCTGCTGCGCCACGACGAGGGAACGGTCCGCGTCGCGGGCCACGACGTACGTACGGAGCCGGCGGCCGTCCGCGCCCGGATCGGGCTGCTCGGCCAGCACGCGGCCCTCGACGAGGAGCTGGACGGCCGGCAGAACCTGGAGATGTTCGGCCGCCTCCACCACCTCGGCGCCCGGCGGGCCGGAGCGCGGGCGGCCGAGCTGCTGGAGCGCTTCGGCCTCGGCGACACCGGGCGCAAGCCCGTACGCCGCTACAGCGGCGGCATGCGGCGCCGGCTCGACCTGGCCGCCTCCCTGATCACGGACCCGGAGGTGCTGTTCCTGGACGAGCCCACCACCGGCCTCGACCCGCGCGGCCGCGCCGAGGTGTGGGAGGCGGTCCGCTCGCTCGTGGGCGGCGGCACGACCGTCCTGCTCACCACGCAGTACCTGGAGGAGGCCGACCGGCTGGCCGACCGCATCGCGCTGGTGGACGGCGGCCGGGTGGCCGCCGAGGGCACGGCGGACGAGCTGAAGTCCCTGGTCGGCTTGGACCGGATCGTCGTCGTCCTGCGCGATGCGGCGGGACTCGACCGGGCGGCGCGGCTGCTGCCGGAGCCGGAGCTCGCCGTCGACGCGGACGCGCTGACGCTGAGCTTCCCGGTGCGGGAACGGATGGCGGGCCTGGCGCTGACCCTGCGCGCGCTGGAGGACGCGGGCGTCGAGGCGAGCGACCTCTCGGTGCGGCGGCCCACGCTGGACGAGGTCTTCCTGCGGCTGACCGGCGGCGCGAAGCGCGCGGAGGCGGCCGCGTGAGCGCGGTGGCGTGGATGGCGGCCGACTCCTGGACGATGACCCGGCGCGAGCTCGCTCACTGGGCGCGGCAGCCGGTCCAGGTGCTCGTCGGGCTGGTCTTCCCGGTGATGATGCTGCTGATGTTCGGCTTCCTGGTGGGCGGCGGGCGGGGGGTCGACGGCGAGTACGTGGAGTTCCTGGTGCCGGGCATGCTGGCGCTGACCATGGCCTTCGGCCTGGAGGCGACCATGACGGCCGTCACCCGGGACCTGGACAAAGGGGTGATCGACCGGTTCCGCTCCATGCCGATGTCCTCCGCGGCGGTGCTGGTCGGCCGCAGCGCGGCGGACATGCTCCAGTCGGCCGCGGGCCTCGCCGTGCTCGCGGGCGTCGGACTGCTGCTGGGCTGGCGCTGGCACGGATCGGCCGCCGCCGCGCTGCTCGCCTTCGCGCTGCTCCTGCTGCTGCGTTTCGCCATGCTGTGGATCGGGATCTGGCTGGGCATGCTGGCGGGCCGGCCGGAGCTGGTGCAGGCGGTGCAGATCCTGGTGTGGCCGGTGGGCTTCCTCTCCAACGCCTTCGCCACGCCCGCCTCGATGCCGGGCTGGCTGGGCGCGGTGGTCGAATGGAACCCGATGTCGGCGACGGCGACAGCCGTGCGCGACCTGTTCGCCAACCCGGCGGCGGCCTCCTCGTCCTGGGCCTCCGAGCACGCCACGCTGCTGGCGGTCGGCTGGCCGCTGCTGCTGGTGGCGGTCTTCCTCCCGCTGGCGGTCCACCGCTTCCGCGGCCTCAGCCGTTAGCGGGCGGGACACCGGGCCGCGGGCGGGCTTGCACCTCACGCGGCGTGAGGAGCCACAGTGGGGGGCGTAACCGACCAGAGGGGCGGAAGGCGATGAACTACTCGGTGGGCCAGGTCGCCGGATTCGCGGGAGTCACGGTGCGCACCCTGCACCACTACGACGAGATCGGACTGCTCTCCCCGAGCAGCCGCAGCCACGCGGGGCACCGGCGCTACGACGAGGCCGACCTCGACCGGCTCCAGCGCATCCTGTTCTACCGGGAGCTCGGCTTCCCCCTCGAAGAGGTCGCGGTCCTGCTGGACGATCCGCGTTCGGACCCGGGGGAGCACCTGCGCCGGCAGCACGCCCTCCTGTCCGAGCGGATCGCCCGGCTCCAGCAGATGGCCAAGGCCGTCGAGCACGCCATGGAGGCGAAGAAGATGGGCATCAACCTCACGCCCGAGGAGAGGTTCGAGGTCTTCGGGGACCACGACCCCGAGCAGTACGCCGAGGAGGCCGAGCAGCGCTGGGGCGACACCGACGCCTACGCGCAGTCGCAGGCCAGGACGGCCGCCTACACCAAGGAGGACTGGCGGCGGGTCCAGGACGAGGCCGCCGACTGGAGCGCCCGGTACGCGGCCCTGATGGAGGCCGGCGAGCCCGCCGACGGCGAGCGCGCGATGGACCTGGCCGAGGAGCACCGCCTGCACATCCACACCCGGTTCTACGACTGCTCGTACGAGATGCACACCTGCCTCGGCGAGATGTACGTCGCGGACGAGCGGTTCAAGGCGCACTACGACGCCGTCAGGCCCGGTCTGGCGGAGCACCTCCGGGACGCGATCCTGGCGAACGCCGTCCGCAAGGCCTAGCGCGGGCCGGCTCGCCGAGATCATCCGTACGACCCCCTTCCGGTACCTGGAACCGGGCGGGGGTCGTGTGCGTTGATAATTGAGAACCGCACCGTCACACCTGCCGTCACACCTGCCGTCACGCCCCCCTATCCAGGAGAGTCCGGAACCCGTGTACACGCTTGCGCTCGGCCCTGAGTGGCTGTCCCCGGACTATCTGATCTCGCACTTCGGCCTGATCGGAATCCTGGTCATCGTCTTCGCGGAGTCGGGACTCTTCGCGTTCCTCCCCGGTGACTCCCTGCTCTTCACCGCCGGCCTGCTGGTCGCGGACGGGCAGTACATCAAGCAGCCGCTGTGGCTGGTGTGCACCCTGATCGTGGCCGCCGCCATCATCGGCGACCAGGTCGGCTACATGATCGGCAAGTACTTCGGTCCGAAGCTCTTCAACCGGCCGAACTCCAAGCTCTTCAAGCGGGAGAACCTGGACAAGGCGCACGAGTTCATGGACCGGCACGGTCCGAAGGCCATCGTGCTGGCCCGCTTCGTGCCGATCATCCGCACCTTCGCGCCGATGGTCGCGGGCGCAGGCTCGATGAAGTACCGCACCTTCCTGACGTTCAACATCATCGGCGGCATCGGCTGGGGCGCGGGCGTCACGGTCGCGGGCTACTGGCTCGGCCAGATCGAGTTCATCAAGACGAACATCGAGCCGATCCTGGTGGGCATCGTCCTCGTCTCGGTCATCCCGGTGGTCTTCGAGGTCCTCAAGGCCCGCAAGGAGAGCAGGCAGAAGGCGGCGGAGGCGCCCGCCCCGGCCCTCGCCGAGGACGGCAACGGCCCGCAGGCCCCGGGCGCGCGCGGCCGCCACGCCAAGCGCTGACCCCTTCCGGCACCGCACGCACGCCCCGGACGACCCGCGAGGGTCCCGGGGCGTACGTGTGCCCGCGTGCGGAGCGCGGGGGCGTACGTGTGCCTCGCGTACGGGCGCGGGGGCGTACGAGGCGCGCAGAGGGCGCGTACTGCGGCGTACGGGGGGCGCGCGGTCCGGCTGATCCGCGCTAGAAGCCGCGGGTCCGCTTCGCCGCCCGGCGCTTGGCGGCGCTCGCGGCCCCGGGGATCCGCATGAAGAGCCGCGAGGTCTCCGACCCGAGGTTGACGCCGATCGCGATGGCGAGGGCGATGGCCGCCGCGTTGGTCAGTGAGCCCAGCCCCTCGTTCAGCCTGTTCTCGGCGATCAGCAGCAGCCCGTAGTACGTGGCGGAGCCGGGCAGCAGCGGGCCGATCGCGGCCGTCACGTACGGCAGGGCCGAGGCGAAGCGGTAGCGGGAGAAGAGCTGCCCGAACAGGCCCACCAGCCCGGCGGCGACCGCCGTGGACGGCACGGCGGGGATCCCGCCCGCGTAGTGCAGGGCTCCGTAGGTCACCCAGGCCACCCCGCCGTTCAGCGTCACGATCCACACGGTGGAGCGCTCCTGCTGGAGCAGGATCGCGAAGGTGAACACCAGCACCATCGAGGCCGCGATCTGGATCAGCGGCCGCTGCTGGATCTGCAGGACCTCCTCCGGTCGCGGGGAGGCGTCGAACTGCAGGCCGACGTACAGCACGACCAGCACGCCCATGATGATGCCGATGAAGAGGTACATGACCTCCAGCAGCCGGGCCGAGGCGGTGATGTAGAAGCCGGTCAGGCCGTCCTGGACGGCCGCGACCAGGGCCCGCCCCGGCAGCAGCGCGAAGAGCCCGCCGGTGATCACGGCCGAGGCCTTGACGTCGATCCCCGTCATGTTGAGCGCCACGCCGAGGGCGGCGGGCGGCATCGCGGCGACCACGAACTGGTAGAACTCGGGCAGTCCGCGCCCGGCGCACAGCCATGCGAGCCGGTCGCCGAGGACGGCGCCGATCGCGGCCGCGAAGAAGACCAGGACGCCACCGCCCACGAGCGTGGACGCGGCACCGGCGAGCAGGCCGGCCGCGCACGTCAGCATCCAGCCGGGGTACGGGTGCCGGTTGCGCCGGATCTCGGCCAGGCGGCGGTAGGCCTCCTCCAGCGAGATGTCGATCTCCGGGGCGCTGATGTCGTCCACCAGGCGGAACACGGCCGCGAGGCGGTTGTAGTCGGTGCCGCGCCGGCGCACGGTGCGGTTCGCCGAGACCGGATCGTCCACCAGCGAGGGCTGGTGCGTGATGGACAGCATCGTGAAGGTGACGGTCGGCTCGCAGCGGTCCAGCCCGTAGGAGCGGGCCACCGCGAACATCGCGGCCTCCACGTCCTCCGCGCCCTCGCCGCCCGCCAGCAGCAGCTCTCCGATGCGGAGGGTCAGGTCGAGCACACGGCCCACGGCGGGCCCCGTCTCGCTGTGCTTCTGCACGAGGTCCGGGACGGGCCGCACGTCCACCGGCATGCGCAGCATCGTGCGCATCCGGTCCTGCCAGGGGGACTCCTTCATCCGCGCCACGGGGAAGCCCTGCCCCGGGGTGTAGGCGGCCGGGGAGTGCTGCGCGCTGTACGTGGCCGGGGTGGCGAAGGCGGAGCCCTCGGGAGCGGGGGCGAGTGGCCCGGCTCCCCCCGGGCGGGCGAACTCCGAGGTGGGCTGGTCCTCCTCGGGGACCTCCGGTTCCATCCCGGGCGGCGGCGTGAAAGCGCTGTGCGCCTCGTCGGACGTGGGCTTCCTGTCCTCCGCCCCGTCGGCTTCCGCCACGCGCCCTCCAGTCCGTGATCACCTTCCGTACCAGTATGCGGAATCGTTTCATCCACGGCGAAAGCAGGCCGCCCCGGGGGCAGGGCCGTGGTCCGGGCCCCGGCATGCGGCAGCGGGCGGCACCCCCGAGGGGTACCGCCCGCTGCCCGTGCTGACCGGCGGAGCCTAGTGGTGGCCGCCCTGCGCCTGCAGGCGCTTGTACGAGGCCTCGATCTCGGCCTCGGCCTCGGTGCGGCCGACCCAGTTCGCGCCCTCGACCGACTTGCCCGGCTCCAGGTCCTTGTAGACCTCGAAGAAGTGCTGGATCTCCAGGCGGTCGAACTCGGAGACGTGGTGGATGTCGCGCAGGTGCTCGACACGCGGGTCCGAGGCCGGCACGCAGAGCAGCTTGTCGTCGCCGCCCGCCTCGTCCGTCATGCGGAACATGCCGATGGCGCGGCACTTGATCAGGCAGCCGGGGAAGGTCGGCTCGTCCAGGATGACCAGCGCGTCCAGCGGGTCGCCGTCCTCACCGAGGGTGTTCTCGACGAAGCCGTAGTCGGCCGGGTAGCTGGTCGAGGTGAAGAGGCGACGGTCCAGACGGATCCGGCCGGTCTCGTGGTCCACCTCGTACTTGTTCCGCGAACCCTTGGGGATCTCGATGGTGACGTCGAACTCCACGTCCTGCTCCTCCATGATCAGCTTCATTGCTTCGAGCCTGCGTTGACCCAAATACGTGCGCGTCCGGCCCAGCCCTGCCGGGTGGGGTGCCATGCTCGCGGCAAGACGCAGTGGTTAAGTGTCCCTCACGCATATGTGTGATCGCGAAAGGGGCTGGTCCGAGGTGCCATTGGTCAAGACATGGCAGCTCATCGCGGGCTCGGCCGTCGCCGGCCTCGCCCTGTCGGTGGCAGCGGTGACCGCCTCCGGCCCGTGGGACTCGGGCCAGCGTAAGGCCGAGCGGGACAGGGTCGCCTCCCAGGGCCCCACGGGTGGCGCAGATCACGGCGGCGAACCCCTGCCGCAGGCCGCGCCCAGCGCTCCCGGGGTGCTCGGCGCCATCGGCCCGGGGGCCCCGCGCCCGCAGACCGCCACCGGGTCCGAGGACGCCGACGAGCGGCTGGCGGCCGTCCTGGGGCCGCTGCTCGCCGACCCCGCGCTCGGCACCGCCCGTACCGCCTCCGTCGTCGACACCGCCACCGGCCGGGTGCTCTACGCGTCCGGTCCGCGCGAGGCGATGACCCCCGCCTCCACCATCAAGATCGCCACCGCGGCCGCGGCGCTCGCCGCCCTCGGACCCGAGCACCGGATCCGCACCACGGTGACCCCCGGCCCCGGACCCGGGCAGATCGTCCTCGTCGGCGGCGGCGACCCCTCCCTCACCGCCAAGAAGAAGAGTCCCGCCGGATCCGGCGGCAGCCTCGTCGCCCTGGCCGCCGACACCGCCCAGGCGCTCAAGGCCGCCGGGACCGACCGGGTGGCCCTGGCCTACGACGACAGCCTGTACACCGGACCCGCCCGCCACCCGATCGGCGCCAACCCCAACATCGCCCCCGTCACCTCCCTCGCCGCCGACCAGGGCCGCCGCGGCGATTCCGTCTCCGGCCCCGCGGACCGCACGGACGACCCGGCCGGGGACGCGGCCCGTGCCTTCGCCGCGCTGCTCACCGACCGCGGCGTCCAGGTCGACGGCGCCCCCGCCCGGGGCCGGGCGCCCGCCGGCGCCCAGCCGATGGCGACCACCCTCTCGACCCCTCTGGCGGGTCTCGTCGAGCGGATGCTGACCCACAGTGACAACGACATCGCCGAAGCCCTCGCCCGGCAGACCGCCCTGGCCTCCGGCCGCCCCGCCAGCTTCGAGGGCGCCGAGCAGGCCGTCCGCGACCGGCTCGCCGCGCTCGGCGTCGACGTCGGCGGCTCCCGGTTCGCCGACGGCAGCGGACTCGGCCGCGCCGACCGCGTCAGCGCCGGCCTGCTCACCGGCATCCTCGCCAAGGCCGCCGGCCCCGAGCACCCGCAGCTGCGGCCCGTCCTCACCGGACTGCCCGTCGCCGGATTCACCGGCACCCTGCGCGCCCGCAACGCCGGCGACTCGCCCGCGGCCGGTCTGCTCCGCGCCAAGACCGGGACCCTGAGCGGCGTGAACTCCCTCGCCGGCACCGTCGTCGACGCCTCCGGCCGGCTCCTGGCCTTCGCCTTCCTCACCGCGAACACCCCCGGACCGGAGGGCGCCGAGAAGGCCCTCGACAGGCTCGCCGCCGCCGTCGCAGGCACCGCGGCGCCCGCGACCCCGTAACGGGGGCCCGCCCCGACAGCCGCGCGGGGGGTCCGCACGGGAGCCGTCCCACGTACGGTTGACGCATGACGAGCATCAGTGGTGCGGAGATGGTCGACTGGAACCTCGCGGTGGCGACCGCGACCCGACTGGTGCGGCCCGGCCCGGAGATCGGCCGGGACGAGGCCCGGGCCGTCGTCGCGGAGCTGCGGCGGCACGCCAGGACCTCGGAACGGCACGTGCGCGAGTTCACCCGGATGATCCCCGAGGGCGCGGAGGTCCACGACACCCCGGTCCTCGTCGTCGACCGGGCCGGATGGATCAAGGCCAACGTGGCCGGCTTCCGCGAGCTCCTCGCCCCCCTGCTGGGCAAGATGCAGGACCGCCGCGCCGGCGCGCCCGGCGGCGCCGTCCTCGGCGCGGTCGGCGGCAAGGTCACCGGCGTCGAGCTGGGCATGCTGCTCAGCTTCCTGGCCTCCCGCGTGCTCGGCCAGTACGAGACCTTCGCGCCGGTCTCCCGCGACCTCCCCGGCTCCACCGCCGGCGGCGGCCGGCTGCTGCTCGTCGCCCCGAACATCGTGCACGTCGAGCGCGAGCTGGAGGTGAACCCGCACGACTTCCGGCTGTGGGTCTGCCTGCACGAGGAGACGCACCGTACCCAGTTCACGGCGGTCCCGTGGCTGCGCGACCACCTTGAGGGTGAAATCCAGACGTTCCTCCGAGCCACCGAAGTGGACCCGATGACGGTCCTGGAGCGCATCCGCGACGCCGCCCAGTCCTTCGCCGGCGCCCGCCCCGACGCCGAGCGCGGCGAGGAGGGCCGCTCCCTCGTCGAGCTCGTGCAGACCCCCGAGCAGCGCGAGGTGCTGGGCCGCCTCACCGCCGTCATGTCCCTGCTGGAGGGCCACGCCGACTACGTCATGGACGGTGTGGGCCCGCAGGTGGTGCCCTCCGTCGCGGAGATCCGGGAGAAGTTCCAGCAGCGCAGGGCCAGTGGCGCGGGGCGCCTCGACGCGGCGCTGCGCAAGCTGCTGGGCCTGGACGCCAAGCTGCGCCAGTACCGCGACGGCGAGCGCTTCGTACGCGCCGTCGTCGAGCAGGTCGGCATGGACGGCTTCAACCGCGTGTGGACCTCTCCGAACACGCTTCCGACCAAGGCGGAGATCGCCCGTCCCGCGGACTGGGTGGCACGCGTCCACCGCAAGGGGAGCGAGGAGAGCGAACGGGGGTGACACAGGGGGCGCGGGCCCGCCGGACGCCATGGGCGGACAGGCCTGAACATGTCTCACTGGGGGAAGCAGCGTCACCCGTCCGAGGGACCGTAGGCCGTTGAAGGGCGTGCGATGCTCGGGGAACCGCCCGGTTCTGTCACCATCGACGCACTCTGAGTGACAGCCCCCGTCCCGCGGGGGCTCCCGGGCAGCACCGCCGGCATGCACCGGCACGAGACACCCCAACGCCTTCGAGGCATCCGAACACCACCGAAGGGCACCGGACATGGGTCCCCATCCTGCGGTCGCGGCGATACGCCTGGCGGTCCGCCGCGTACTCCACGACGTCCTCACCGATCTCACCGACCGTCCCGCCGCCACCGCGCCGCTGGTCCTCGTCGCCTGCTCCGGCGGCGCCGACTCCATGGCCCTCGCCTCGGCGCTCGCCTTCGAGGCCCCCAAACTTGGCATCCGGGCCGGCGGCATCACCGTCGACCACGGACTCCAGGCCGGCTCGGACCTGCGCGCCGCCGAAGTCGTCACCCGCATGACCGCCCTCCGCCTCGACCCGGTGGAGTCCGTCGCCGTGCGCGTCGGCCGGGACGGCGGACCCGAGGCCGCGGCGCGCGACGCCCGCTACGGCGCCCTGGACGAGGCCGCGGAGCGGCTGGGAGCCGCCGCCGTGCTGCTCGGCCACACCCGGGACGATCAAGCCGAAACCGTCCTGCTGGGCCTCGCCCGCGGCTCCGGGATCCGCTCGCTGTCCGGCATGCCCGAGGTCTCCGCGGGGCCCGGCGGCCTCTCCCGCCACCGGCGCTACCGCCGCCCCTTCCTGCGGATCGACCGGCAGACCGCCCGCAAGGCCTGCATGGTCCAGTCCCTCCCCGTCTGGGACGACCCGCACAACATCGACCCCGCCTACACCCGCTCCCGGCTCCGCCACGAGGGGCTGCCCGCCCTGGAGAAGGCGCTGGGCAAGGGGGTCGTCGAGGCGCTCGCCCGCACCGCCCAGCTCTCCCGCGACGACGCGGACGCCCTCGACTCCTGGGCCGCCGACGCGGAGGCCCGCGTACGGGACGACGACGGCCGCCTGGAGTGCGCGAAGCTGTACGCCCTGCCCCCCGCCGTCCGGCGTCGTGTGCTGCGCAGGGCCGTCGTCGCCGCGGGCTCCCCCGCGGGCTCGCTCTTCGCCCGTCACATCGAGGAAGTCGACCGGCTCATCACCGGATGGCGGGGCCAGGGCGCCATCAACCTGCCCGGCCGGGTCGAGGCCCAGCGGCAGGGTGGCAGACTGGTCATCCGGCAGGGCTGATTGGCGCTGAACCACGGCCGAGTCCTCCGGGGACGCCCCCGGAGCTGCGGCCGTCGACGAAAGTGATGCGGGTGGACGAGAAGGACATGGGCGACGACCTCCAGTCGGTGCTCATCACCAAGGAAGAGATCGACGCGAAGCTGGCCGAGCTGGCCGCGAAGATCGACGCGGAGTACGCGGGCAAGGACCTGCTCATCGTCGGCGTCCTCAAGGGCGCGGTGATGGTGATGGCGGACCTGGCGCGCGCCTTGTCCACCCCCCTCACCATGGACTGGATGGCGGTGTCCTCGTACGGCGCCGGGACCCAGTCCTCCGGTGTGGTGCGGATCCTCAAGGACCTGGACACCGACATCAAGGACAAGCACGTCCTGATCGTCGAGGACATCATCGACTCCGGTCTGACGCTGTCCTGGCTGCTGTCGAACCTCGGCTCGCGCCAGCCGGCCTCCCTGGAGGTCGTGACGCTGCTGCGCAAGCCCGACGCCGCGAAGGTCGCCATCGACGTGAAGTGGGTCGGCTTCGACATCCCGAACGAGTTCGTCGTGGGCTACGGCCTCGACTACGCGGAGAAGTACCGCAACCTGCCGTTCGTCGGCACGCTCGCCCCGCACGTCTACGGCGGCTGACCCCTCCGCAGGCGCCCGTCCGCGCCCCCGGGTGTTCCCCGCCGAACGGGCGGGGAACCTGGAGGCGGTTCCCGCCGTTGGAGCAGGGGAAGCGGGTCTGTCAGCCGTCCCACGAGGCCGCGGGTGACAATACAGGGGTACATTCCGAAGAACAGTCTTTACTCACAGCAGCATTTACCTACGGGCAGGAGGGACGGGGCGCCTGGCGCCCCGTATGGATGGACGTGAAGCGATACTTCCGTGGGCCGGTCATGTGGATCGTGCTGGCCGTCCTCGCCGTGGTCGTGTTGATGAATGTCGTCGGCTCCGGCGGCGGCTACAAGTCGGTGGACACCAGCGAGGTCATCAAGGCGATCAACAGTGGCCAGGTGGAGCAGGCACGCCTGACCACCGGCGACAGCCAGATGATCAAGATTGATCTGAAGGACGACCAGAAGCTCGGCAAGCACGACGGCACCAAGTTCCAGGCCAACTACATCGGGGATCAGGGCGTTCAGCTCGCCCAGAGCCTCCAGACCAAGTACGAAGCCGGTCAGATCCCGGACGGCTACTCCGTCGCTCCGGACAAGACCAGCCCGTTCCTGAGCGTGCTGCTCTCGCTCCTGCCCTTCGTCCTCATCGTCGTGGTCTTCCTGTTCCTGATGAACCAGATGCAGGGCGGCGGCTCCCGAGTCATGAACTTCGGGAAGTCCAAGGCCAAGCTGATCACCAAGGACACCCCGAAGACGACGTTCGCCGATGTCGCGGGGTCGGACGAGGCCGTCGAGGAACTCCACGAGATCAAGGAGTTCCTCCAGGAGCCGGCGAAGTTCCAGGCCGTCGGCGCCAAGATCCCCAAGGGCGTGCTGCTCTACGGCCCGCCCGGCACCGGCAAGACCCTGCTGGCGCGCGCCGTCGCGGGCGAGGCCGGTGTCCCCTTCTACTCGATCTCCGGTTCCGACTTCGTCGAGATGTTCGTCGGCGTCGGTGCCTCGCGTGTCCGCGACCTGTTCGAACAGGCCAAGGCCAACGCTCCGGCGATCGTCTTCGTCGACGAGATCGACGCTGTCGGCCGGCACCGCGGTGCGGGCCTCGGCGGCGGTCACGACGAGCGCGAGCAGACCCTCAACCAGCTGCTGGTCGAGATGGACGGCTTCGACGTGAAGGGCGGCGTGATCCTGATCGCCGCCACGAACCGTCCGGACATCCTCGACCCGGCGCTGCTGCGCCCGGGCCGCTTCGACCGGCAGATCGCGGTCGACCGGCCGGACATGCAGGGCCGTCTGGAGATCCTCAAGGTTCACCAGAAGGGCAAGCCGGTCGCCCCGGACGTCGATCTGGGCGCGGTCGCCCGTCGCACGCCCGGCTTCACCGGTGCCGATCTCTCCAACGTCCTGAACGAGGCCGCGCTGCTCACGGCCCGCTCGGACAAGAAGCTGATCGACAACCACGCGCTGGACGAGGCCATCGACCGTGTCGTGGCGGGCCCGCAGAAGCGGACCCGGATCATGTCGGACCGGGAAAAGAAGATCACCGCGTACCACGAGGGCGGCCACGCCCTGGTCGCGGCGGCCTCCCCGAACTCCGACCCGGTCCACAAGATCACGATCTTGTCCCGAGGCCGGGCCCTGGGTTACACCATGGTCCTGCCCGAGGAGGACAAGTACTCGACCACGCGCAACGAGATGCTCGACCAGCTGGCATACATGCTGGGCGGGCGCGCGGCCGAGGAGCTGGTCTTCCACGACCCGACGACGGGTGCGGCGAACGACATCGAGAAGGCCACCGCCACGGCGCGGGCCATGGTCACGCAGTACGGCATGACCGAGCGTCTCGGTGCGATCAAGTTCGGCGGCGACAACACCGAGCCGTTCCTGGGGCGCGAGATGGCGCACCCGCGGGACTACTCGGAAGAGGTCGCGGCGCTGGTCGACGAAGAGGTCAAGAAGCTCATCGAGACCGCGCACAACGAGGCCTGGGAGATCCTCGTCGAGAACCGCGACGTCCTCGACAACCTGGTCCTCGCGCTGCTGGAGAAGGAAACGCTGAACAAGGAGCAGATCGCCGAGATCTTCTCCACCATCGTGAAGCGCCCGGCCCGCCCCGCGTGGACCGGCTCCTCCCGCCGCACCCCCTCCACCCGTCCGCCGGTGCTCTCTCCCAAGGAGCTCCAGCTGACGAACTCCGCGAACGGCACGTCGGCCACCGCCGCCGCGCCGGTCTCCACGGAGAAGGGCATCGAGGTGGCCCCGGAGGACCCGGTCGAGTAATCGGCACCCTCGACCCACCCGGAATGGAAGCCGCGCCCCCCAGGTTCTAGCCTGGGGGGCGCGGCACATGTGTACGACCGCTTGCGCGGACAGGAACGAGGATGAGATGACCGACCCGGTGACCTTGAGCGGTGACGAGGGCACGATCCGCGAGTTCGACGAGAAGCGCGCCGAGGCGGCCGTCCGCGAACTCCTGATCGCGGTCGGCGAGGACCCGGACCGTGAAGGCCTCCTGCAGACCCCGGCGCGGGTGGCGCGGGCGTACCGGGAGGTGTTCGCGGGCCTGTGGCAGAAGCCCGAGGAAGTGCTGACCACGACCTTCGACATCGGCCACGACGAGATGGTCCTGGTCAAGGACATCGAGGTCATGAGCAGCTGCGAGCACCACCTGGTGCCCTTCCACGGAGTGGCCCACGTGGGCTA
Organism: Streptomyces sp. NPDC058662; assembly: GCF_042716255.1. NCBI lineage: Bacteria > Bacillati > Actinomycetota > Actinomycetes > Kitasatosporales > Streptomycetaceae > Streptomyces > Streptomyces sp. NPDC058662. The sequence goes on from NZ_JBHXRU010000027.1 coordinate 45,259, forward strand.
CATCCCGTCCACGGACGGCAAGATCACCGGCCTGTCCAAGCTGGCCCGGCTGGTGGACGTGTTCGCGCGCCGCCCCCAGGTGCAGGAGCGCCTGACCACGCAGGTCGCGGACTCCCTGATGGAGATCCTGGACCCGCGCGGGGTCATCGTGGTCATCGAGTGCGAGCACATGTGCATGACGATGCGCGGGGTCCGCAAGCCCGGCGCGAAGACCATCACCTCGGCGGTACGCGGCCAGCTCCGCGACCCCGCCACGCGCAACGAGGCGATGAGCCTCATCATGGCCCGCTAGCACCTCGGACGCCGCGCGTCCCCCCGCGCCCGGACGGCCGTCACCTCGGTGGCGGCCGTCCGCGCGTCCGGGGGCGCTCCCGGTCAGGCGCGGGCCGTGGCCTCGGGGGAGTCCTCGTCGTCCTCCGGGAGCTTGAGCACATGCTCCAGGAAGAGAGCGGCGGCGACGACCGCCGCGCCCGCCAGGACCGAGAAACCGGCGTACCAGGCCTGGTCGCGGCGGGCCGGGACGTCGAGGTACTCGGTCAGCAGGAAGACGCCGGTGCCGCCGTACATCCCCGCGACGAGCGCCGCCACCAGGGCGCTGGCCTGCGCGAAGACCGCCGCGCGGGCGGCCATCAGCGGCTCCACGCCCTTGGCGCCGGGCCGCCGCTCGCGCTGGGCCCTCAGGCGCGACCGCAGGGACAGGGCCGTCGCGAGCAGCACCGCGGCGATCACGGCGAGAACCACGGGCGCGGCCAGCGGGACCCCCGGCAGGATGCCGTACGCGTCCCACAGCCGGGCGCCCGCCCAGGACAGGACCCCGGCGACGACGAAGATCCCCACCAGGACCGCCGGCCTCAGTTGCTTCACTTGCCCGTTCCCCGCTCTCTGCGCCGATCCGTCAGCAGTCCACAGGCTAACGACTACTCGGGGAGGCGGAGTTCCAGGTCCGGGCGCGGCGTGACGCCCGTGGTGCCGAGGGCGGTCAGGAGGGTGGTGACCGGGCCGTGCCCCGGGAGCTGGGCCTGGGGGTCGACGTCGTGCCACGGGGCCAGGACGAAGGCGCGCTGGTGGGCGCGCGGGTGCGGGAGGGTGAGGACGGGGTCGTCGGAGACCACGTCGGCGTACGCGACGATGTCGACGTCGATCGTGCGCGGGCCCCAGCGCTCCTCGCGGACGCGGTCGAAGGCCTCCTCGATGGCCTGGCCGCGCTCCAGGAGGGAGGACGGGGGCAGGGTGGTCTTCACGGAGACGACCGCGTTGAAGTACGCGGGCTGCGAGCCGGGGTCCACGCCCCACGGCTCGGTCTCGTAGACGGCGGACACGGCCTTGACCCGCAGGCCCGGGGTGTCGCCGAGGGCGTCGATGGCGCCCTGGAGGGTCTCCAGCCGGTTGCCGAGGTTCGCGCCGAGCGCGATGACGGCCCACTTGGGGTTCGACAGGGTGACGTCCGCCGCGTCGACCGTCTCGACGACGGAGGCGGGTACCGGCTGGACGGTGGGGTCGCTCTGTGCGTTCAGTCCGTTGTTCATGCGCGGCTCCGGGTGATCGTGATGGTCACGTCGTCGAAGGGGACGGTGATGGGTGCGTCCGGCTTGTGCACGACGACCTCCACCTGTGCCACCGCTTCGTGCTTGAGGCACTGCTGGGCGATCCGCTCGGCGAGGGTCTCGATCAGGTCGACGGGCTCTCCCTGGACCACGTCGACGACCTCCTCGGCGACGACCCCGTAGTGCACGGTCTTCGCCAGGTCGTCTCCGGCCGCCGCGGGGCGGGTGTCGAGGTGCAGCACCAGGTCGACGATGAAGGTCTGCCCCTCCTCGCGCTCCCGGGGGAAGACGCCGTGGTGCCCGCGAGCCTTGAGGCCGCGCAGCGCGACACGATCCACGCGAATCACTCCTGCTTCCGTAAGTCTTCCGGTCCCGGGGACTCCCCGGGGCCATGGCCCTACGCCGAGTGCGGTCGGCGTCGTCCGGCTTCGAATTTACCCGCGAAATACTCCCGCTCCCGCCGGAGGGGTCAGGAGGGATCGTCCTCGTCGTCCTCGTCGGAGTCCGTGAGGACGGGAGAACCGTGGTGGGACCAGAGCCGCCAGCCCTCGGATGTGCGTCGGAACACATTCGTGGCGACGACCAGCTGGCCGACGAGCGGGCCGAGTTCTCCGCCGTCCTCCGCGGGCCCGCCGCTGAGGATGTTCTCCGTACAGGTCACCAGGGCGGTGTCGGCTATGACGGCCACCTTGGTGTCGGTGAGGAAGAACTGGATGTACTCGGTGTGGGACATGATCAGCGCGTACGAGCGCAGGACCTCGCCGCGGCCGGAGAGCACCGGCCAGCCGGGGTGGACGCAGGAGATCTCGTCCTCCAGCCACAGTGCCGACAGCGCGTCGAAGTCCCCCCGCTCCATGGCCTCGTAGAAGGCCGTGTTGACCTCTTCGACGGCCTCGATGTCGGTTCTGCTCACAGGGCTCCTTCTCGGGGCGTGGCCGTCGCGCGGGTCACAGCGCTCCTTCCACGGCGCGGGCCACCCGAACCGCGTCGGCGGTCGCGCGGACCTCGTGGACCCGTACGGCCCAGGCGCCCTGGTGGGCCGCGATGGCGGAGACGGCGGCGGTCGCGGCGTCCCGTTCGCGGGCGGGCGGCGGGGCGCCGCCGTCCCCGCCGGCCAGTACCCGGCCGAGGAAGCGCTTGCGGGACGCGGCGACGAGCAGGGGGAAGCCGAGGGCGCGCAGCTCCGCCAGATGGGCCACCAGCGCCAGGTCGTGCTCGGCGTTCTTCGCGAAGCCCAGGCCCGGGTCGACGACGAGCCGTTCGGGTGCGATCCCGCCGGCCACGACCGCCTCGACGCGCGCCCGGAGCTCGGCGGTGACCTCGGCGAGGACGTCCTCGTAGACGGCGAGGGCGTTCATGCCGGCGCTGAAACCGCGCCAGTGCATGACCACGAAGGGCACCTCGGCGGCGGCGACGGCGGGGATCATCCCGGGGTCGGCGAGCCCGCCGCTGACGTCGTTGACCAGGGCCGCGCCGGCGGCGACGGCCCGGGCGGCGACCTTCGCGCGCATGGTGTCCACGGAGACGACGACACCCTCGGAGGCCAGTCCGCGCACCACGGGCACGACCCGGCGCAGCTCCTCCTCCTCATCGACGCGGGAGGCGCCGGGCCGGGTGGACTCGCCGCCGACGTCGACGAGGTCGGCGCCCTGGGCCGCGAGGTCGAGGCCGCGCTTGACGGCCGCCGTGGTGTCGAAAAAGCGTCCCCCGTCGGAGAACGAGTCCGGGGTGACGTTGACGACGCCCATGACTCCGCAGCGGTCCCAGTCCGGCAGACCTGCGACCCGGCCCCTGCCGGCGGCTCCGCGCTTCGTGTTCATGGGTCCAGGGTAGGGCTGACCTGGATACGGCAGGGCCCCGGCGCCTTCCGGCGGCCGGGGCCCGGGCCGCGCACGCAGCCGCGGCGGTGGTGTGCGTTCCGGGCGTCGCGAGCCCGGCAAGATCCGCAAGAGACGCCCTACGCGGCCCGGACCTCGCGCTCGGTCTGCTGGGGGACGGCGCTCACCTGGTGGTGGGCGCAGGTGCGGACCGGCTTGGGACGGCGGCGGCCGGCGAACAGCCGGGGCAGGGCCAGCGTGACGAAGCCCTCCGCCTGCATCGCGGCGAAGCCGATGCGGGGCAGGTCGCGGGTGGTGCGGAAGACGACGAAGCGGGGCTCCCAGCGGGGCCGGAACTTCGCGTTGAACTTGTACAGCGACTCGATCTGGAACCAGCGGGACAGGAAGACGAGCAGGCCCCGCCACATCCGCAGGACCGGCCCGGCCCCGATCTTCTCGCCGCGGGCGAGGGCGGAGCGGAACATCGCGAAGTTGAGGGAGACCTTCTCGATCTTCAGCCCGGGGGCGGCCTCCAGGGAGGCCACGATCAGCAGTTCGTTCATGCCGGGGTCGGCGGCGCGGTCGCGGCGCATCAGCTCCAGCGACATGCCGTCGGCGCCCCAGGGGACGAAGTGCAGGACGGCCTTGAGGTCGCCGAAGGGGCTGGTGTCGCCCTCCTCGACGCGGTGGGCGGTGGCGATGAAGCAGTCGCCGTCGCCCGGGTCGCCGACCCGGCCCAGCGCCATGGAGAAGCCGCGCTCGGTGTCGGTGCCGCGCCAGGCCTCCGCGGCGCCGCGGACCTGCTCCAGCTCGGCCTCGGTGAGCTCGCTGACGCGGCGGACCTTGGTGGTGTAGCCGTTGCGCTCGATGCGCTTCACCATCTGGCGGACGTTGCGCATGGCGCGGCCGGAGAGGGAGAAGTCTTTGACGTCGACGATCGCCTCGTCACCGAGTTCGAGGGCGTCGAGGCCGGTCTCGCGGGTCCAGACCTCGCCGCCGGTCTCGCTGCACCCCATGACGGCGGGGGTCCAGGAGTGGGCCTTGGCCTCCTCCATGAAGCGCTCGATGGCGCCGGGCCAGGCCTCGACGTCGCCGATGGGGTCGCCGGAGGCCAGCATCACGCCGGAGACCACGCGGTAGGTGACGGCGGCCTTGCCGCTGGGGGAGAAGACGACGGCCTTGTCGCGGCGGAGCGCGAAGTGGCCGAGCGAGTCGCGGCCGCCGTGCCGGGCGAGCAGCTCGCGCAGCTTGGACTCGTCGTCCGTGGTGAGCCGGGCGGCCGGGTGCTCGGGGCGGAAGGCCAGGTAGATGGTGGTGAGGGCGGTCAGCATGCCGAGGGCGCCGAGCGAGTAGCCCACGGTCCAGGACACCCGGCCGGCGTAGTCGACGGGGCCCTCGAAGCCGAAGAGGCCGTAGACCACGTGCGTGACCTGCTCGTACAGGCTCGGGTTGCCGACGACCTTGCCCGGATGGACGTTGACGATGACCAGGCCGAGCCCGATGGAACCGGCGCTCATCAGGAAGAAGTTCGCGGCCGCCTTCCAGCGGCTGCGCGGATCGGGCAGCGCCTTGAATTCACTCTGATGGCGCAGCAGCAGCGCCAGCAGGACCGCGGCGATGATCACACCGATGACCGAGTGCCGGTACGTGAACTGCGCCGCGGCGCCCGCGGGCAGCAGCACCACGGCGGCCCGCCAGGCTCGCCGCTTGTGCCGCTTGAGCCCGTGGGCGAGCAGCAGCAGCAGGACGCCCGCGCTGATGGACAGGGCCGCCGCGAAGGGGCCCAGGGAGCCGGGCAGCACCTCGGTGACCGCGTGGATCCGGCTGTGGCGGAACCGCGGGAACACCCCGGCCGCGATGTCCAGAAGGCCGACGATCATGACGGCCGTACCTACCAGGCCGGGCACCGACTCCGGCCGTGGGCCGCTGAGGATTCGGCGGACCCCGCTCGGAACCTGTCCCGACTTATCGCCATCTATCCTGCTAGACATCGCTTCCCGTTGCTCCGCGAGAGATCATGTGGCCGAAGACCGCGACAGCCTCCGGTGTGTGGTGCGTCCATTAGGACGACAGCGAGGAGGAGCGGGTTCACTCTTCCGTCGGAAAAAACTAGTCCTGCCATCAGAAAGTCGACTGACTGCTCATGGGTCTCACCAGTAATACGGTTCTGGCGCTGGCCATCATCGCCGGTGTGCTGCTGTTCGCCGCCACCATCTGGTTCTGGCCGAAGCTCTCGGGCCGCACCGGGCGTGCCGTCCTCGGCCGGATCGGCCTGCTGCTGGCGACGCAGTTGGCGCTGTTCTCGGCTGTGGGGCTCGCGGCCAACAAGTCCTTCCTGTTCTACGGTTCCTGGGCCGACCTGCTGGGCCGGGAGACGTCCATCGGCAAGGTCGTCGACCACTCGATGAGCAGCAAGGACATCAAAGTCGTCGACAAGCAGGAGCTGGACGTGCCCGGCGGCGGCAAGCCGCAGGTCGGCGGTCAGATCCTGAAGGTCGCGATCACCGGGCAGAAGTCGAAGATAACCACGCCCGGCTACGTGTGGCTCCCGCCGGAGTACTTCCAGCCGCAGCACAAGGACGAGAACTTCCCCGCGTCCATCGTCCTTACGGGTTACCCGGGTACCGCCGAGAACCTGATCAAAGGGCTCGACTACCCGATGAAGGCCTTCAGCATGTCCAAGGCCGGCAAGATGAAGCCCATGATCCTGGTCATGCTGCGCCCGACCGTCGCGCCGCCGCGGGACACCGAGTGCGTCGACGTACCGGGTGGACCGCAGACCGAGACCTTCTTCGCCGTGGACCTCCCGCAGGCCGTCACCGACACCTTCCGGGTCGGCAAGAAGGCGGAGAACATGGGGTTCATCGGCAACTCCACGGGCGGGTACTGCGCGTTGAAGATCGCCGCGCACTACCCGCAGACCTTCGGCGCCGCCGCGGGCCTGTCCGCGTACTACGAGGCCCCGGACGACCCGACGACCGGCGACCTGTTCCACGGTGACGAGAAGCTGCGGCAGCGGGCCGACGTGCTGCACAGCATCGGCAACAAGAAGCCGACGGGTACGTCCTTCCTCGTCACCAGCAGCGAGGTCGGCGAGCCGAACCTCGACGGCACCAAGAAGTTCGTCAAGCTGGTGAAGAGCCCCGACCGGGTGTCGTCGATCATCCTCGACAGCGGCGGCCACAACTTCAACACGTGGCGGCGCGAGATCCCGCCGATGCTGACGTGGATGAGCGGCCGCATCCAGGCCTGACGCCGGGCGGCCCTGTGCGTCAGGCCTCCTGGAGCTGGGCCCGGCGCAGTGCCCGGTGCACGCCCTGCGGAGTGAGTACGCCGACCAGCGCGCCGGAGTCCGGATCGGTGACCCCGATCCGCCCCGAGTCCCCCTGGAGCAGCGCCGCCAGGGCCTCCCGCAGCGACGCGCCCAGCGCCACCGTGGGCTCGGCCCCGGCCGGGGGGTGGCCGCCGGGTGCCGGGGCGGAGGCGGCCGCGTGCTCCGCGGGCTCCGCCGCCGACCCGGCGGGGCCGGTGACGGCCTCCAGGTCCGCCGTTCCCACCGGGGTGACCGCGAGCCGCTTGAGCCCCCGGTCGGCGCCGACGAAGGAGGCCACGTAGTCCGTGGCCGGCGAGCCGAGCACCGCCGCCGGACGGGCGAACTGCTCGATGGTGCCGCTTCCGTAGACCGCCATCCGGTCGCCGAGGCGGATGGCCTCCTCCAGGTCGTGGGTGACCAGCAGGATCGTTTTGCGCACGGTCTTCTGCAGCGTCAGGAACTCGTTCTGGAGCCGCTCGCGCACCACCGGGTCCACCGCCCCGAACGGCTCGTCCATCAGCAGCACCGGCGGATCGGCGGCGAGCGCGCGGGCCACCCCGACGCGCTGGCGCTGCCCGCCCGACAGCTGCTGCGGGTACCTGCCCCCGTACACGGCCGGGTCCAGGCCGACCAGTTCGAGCAGTTCGGCGGCCCGCGCGCGGGCCCTGGCCCGGGGAGTGCCGATCAGCTGGGGCACGGTCGCCGTGTTCTCCAGCACCGTCTTGTGCGGGAACAGGCCGACCTGCTGGATGACGTACCCGATACGGCGGCGCAGCTCGACCGGGTCGGCGCCGGCGATGTCCTCGCCGCCCAGCAGGATCCGGCCGGAGGTGGGCTCGATCAGCCGGTTGACCATCTTCATCGTGGTCGTCTTGCCGCAGCCCGACGGACCCACGAGCGTGACCAGCTCGCCCTCCGCCACCTCGAAGGACAGGTCCTCGACGGCTGTCGTCCCGTCGGGGTACCGCTTGGTCACGTGCTCGAATCGGATCACGCCACCATCCTCGCCTACCGGCCGCCGCCGCGGGCGACGGGTTTGTGAGGGGAGTGTTGCGTGCGTGCGAACGGTTTCGGCCATTGACGGCGCGCGGCCGGTCGGGGGTTAGGGTCGCTTGTGGCCGCGGCCGCACAAGGACGCGTGTTCGGGACGGGGGTGAGCGGTATGGCCGGGCGGAACTGCCTGGTGGCGAACGACTGGATCTGCTGGGAGTACGTCACCTCCCGCTCCCAGGAGCTCACCGACGCCACCGTCGAACACCTCTGGATCACCGCCGTGTCCGTCCTGATCGGGGTCCTCGTGTCCCTGCCGCTCGCCCTGTTGGCCCGCCGCGGCCGGCGCTGGGCGGCGCCCGTGCTCGGCCTCACCACCCTGCTCTACACGGTCCCCTCGCTCGCCATGTTCTCCCTGCTGCTGCCGGTCTTCGGGCTCTCGGCGTCCCTGGTGGTGACCGGCCTGGTGCTGTACTCGCTGACCATCCTGGTCCGCAACGCGATGGCCGGGCTGGAAGCCGTCCCCGAGGAGGTGCGGGAAGCCGCCCGCGGCATGGGGTACGGGCCGGGCCGGCTGCTGTGGCAGGTGGAACTGCCCCTGGCGCTGCCCGCGCTGCTGGCGGGCGTGCGGATCGCGACCGTCTCCACGGTCGCGCTGACCACCGTCGGCTCCATCGTGGGCAAGGGCGGCCTCGGAAACCTCATCGCCCCCGCCGTGACCAGCTCCTTCAAGGCGCAGGTGCTCACCGCCTCCGTGCTGTGCGTGCTGCTCGCGCTGGCGGCGGACCTGCTGCTGCTCGGCGTGCAGCGGCTGTGCACGCCGTGGACCCGGGCGGCGAACCGCCCCGCGAAGGGGAGGTGACCGTGGGCGTCCTGGGAGAGGCCTGGAACTGGCTGGCCGACGGTGCCAACTGGGCCGGTGAGAGCGGGGTCTGGCACCGGCTCGGCGAGCACGTCTACGTCAGCGGGATCGCCCTCGCCCTCGCCTGCGCGCTGGCGCTCCCCCTCGGGCTGTACCTCGGCCACCTGGGCAGGGGCGGCACCCTCGCGGTGAACGTGTCCAACATCGGCCGCGCCGTGCCCGTCTTCGCGGTGCTGGCACTGTTCATGGTCTCCCCGCTGCGCAACACCGGCTACCTGCCGACCGTCGCCGCGCTCGTACTGTTCGCCATCCCCCCGCTGTTGACGAACGCGTACGTGGGTATGCGGGAGGTGGACCGCGCGGTGGTGGAGGCGGCCCGGGGCATGGGCATGTCCGGGACGCAGCTGTTCTTCCGGGTCGAACTGCCGCTCGCGCGCGGCCTGGTGATGACCGGCCTGCGCTCGGGAGCCGTGCAGGTCATCGCCACGGCCACGATCGCGGCCATGGTGGGCCAGGGCGGTCTCGGCCGGATCATCACCGCGGGCTTCAACACGTACAACACCGCGCAGGTCGTCGCGGGCGCCCTGCTGGTGGCCGCGCTGGCCCTGCTGGTGGAGGGCGCGCTGGTGGCGGCCGACCGGCTGCTGCTGCCGCGGCCGGCGGCGTCCCGCTGACCCCCGTCCCCCGACGTCCCGTCCCCCGACCTCCTGTCCATCGCCTCGAACGGAGTACCCCCATGAGCAAGAGCAAGCGCGTCCTCGGCGCGTCCCTGGGCGCCCTCGCGCTGACGGTGTCCCTGGCCGCGTGCGGCGGCGACAGCCTGGAGAAGAGCAAGGACGCGGGCGCCCCCTCCGACACCTCCGCGTCGCAGGGCGGCAAGGGGAGCCTGGTGATCGGTGCGGCCGGCTTCACCGAGTCCAACGTGCTCGCGGAGCTGTACGCGCAGGTGCTGGGAGACGCCGGCTACAGCACGTCCGTCAAGACGGTCAACAACCGCGAGCTGTACGAGCCGTCGCTGGAGAAGGGCGAGATCGACGTCGTCCCCGAGTACGCGGCCACGCTCGCCGAGTTCCTCAACGCCAAGGTGAACGGCCCCAAGGCGGCGGAGGAGAAGCCGGTCGCCTCCAGCGACGCCGCGGCGACCGTGGCGGCCCTGGAGAAGCTCGCCGCCCCGCTCGGCCTGAAGGCGCTGCCGGCCGGTTCCGCGGTCGACCAGAACGCCTTCGCCGTGAGCGGGGAATTCGCCCGCAAGAACAATCTGAGGACGCTTTCCGACCTCGGCGCCTCGGGCCTCAAGGTGAAGATCGCGGCGGGCGACGAATGCGCCGTACGGCCCTTCTGCGCACCGGGTCTGACCAAGACGTACGGAATCCAGGTCTCCGGTATCGACCCGAAGGGCGTGGGCACCCCGCAGGCCAAGCAGGCGGTCAAGGACGGCACGGACCAGGTCGTCCTGACCACGACCACGGACGCCACCCTCGACAGCTACGGACTGGTCCTGCTGGAGGACGACAAGAAGCTCCAGAACGCCGACAACGTGCTGCCCGTGGTCAATGCCAAGGACGCGGGCGCACCCGAGGTCGCGGCCGCGCTCGACAAGCTGACCAAGGTGCTGACGACGGCCGACCTGGTCGAGCTGAACCGCAAGGTGGACACCGAGCGGGCCAAGCCGGCGGACGTCGCGAAGGCCTATCTGGAGTCCAAGGGCCTGTTGAAGAAGTAACGGGTGCCGGGTTGTCGGGAAATGCGGGGTAACTGCTCGGGAACAGATTGCCGAGGGGGTTCCCCAAGGCCCGTCCACGCCCTGTAAATTTCAGGCCATGCCCCGTGGACGCCACCGCAATCCCGAACCCCTGCACCGGCTGCTCACGCCGACGACCGTCGGCGCCGTGTCCGTCGCCGGCGCCGGCGCGTCGTGGCTGCTCGCGGAGCCCGTGACGCTGCGCCTGCTCGTGGCGCTCACGGCCGCCGCCGGCGTCGCCGGCGCCGTCGTGATGCGCGCCTGGGACCGCTCCGCGGGCCGCCGCGTCGCGGAACTCGCGCGCGAGCGGGTCAAGGACGAGTGGAAGACGGACGAGCGGATAGCCGAGCTCGAATCCGATCTGGAAGAGGCCCGCGTGCTGCGCGCGCGGCTCGACGCCAAACTGCGCGCCAAGCGGGTCGAACTCGCGGGCCTGCGCGGCGAGCACGCCGCCCTGCTGCGCCGGTACGCGACGGCCGAGACCGAGCGGGCCAGCGCGCTGGAGGGCCGCCGACTGCTCGCCATCGAGGCCTCCTCGGCCCCGGCGCCCAAGGAACTCCCCGCGGTCTCGCAGGAGCGCACGGCCGCCGGCGCGCCGACCCCGGTCGGCTACGCCCGGGCCCATGCGGCGCTCTCCGCGCTGGCCCGCTCGGCGGGGGAGCGGACGCGGGCGCTGCCCGCCCCGGCCGCCGCCCCGGCCCTGGGTCCCGCCCCCGCGGCTTCCACCCCGGCCGGCACGCCCGTCGCCAAAGGCGGTCACGACCGACCGGCCGTGACCGGCCCGGCCGCGGCGGTGCCCGCGCGCCGGCAGGTGACCGCCGTGGCCCCGTACGCGTCCCGGCGCCGCCCCGCCTCCCGGGTCGAGGGCGGCTTCGACTTCTTCGGTACCAAGAACGCGGCGCAGGCCCGTGCCGTGATCGAGTCGGTCCAGAACGAGGACCTGGCCGATGTGGTCGGCGCCGAGGCCCTCGCCGTCCACAAGGCGGAGTCCGCGCTCGGGCCCGCCGGGCCCGAGTACAAGCCGGCCACCCCCGAGACCCGCGCCGCGGGCCAGGTCATCGACCTGACCGCACACGACGAGACCGCGCCGATCGACGTGGCCCCCCTGCGCACCGCGATCTCGTAGGCGCCGCGCCCTCCCGCGGAGCGGCGTCAGAACAGCGGGAGCTGTCCCGGGTGCCGGGGCAGTACGAAGCCGTCCAGCGTCGGCGCCGAGGCACCCAGCACCACGCGGGCGCGCGAGCCGGGGCAGGAGACCAGATCGCCCCGGCCGCGCCCGGCGGGAGGGTCGTGGCGGGCGATCCGGCCGGCGGTGACGGCGCAGTCGCGGCCGCAGGCGGGGCAGGCGCGGCGGGGGGAGAGGGACATGGCCCCAAGTCTGCCCTGCGGCAACGACATCGGGCCCGCCCGCGGCGGCACGGACGGCGCGCGGAGCGCTCGTGACGGCCTTCTCGCCGGTGCCGCCCCTCCTGGCCGGTGCCGACCCCTACTTGTCGATGTCGCCGACCACGAAGAACAGCGAGCCCAGGATCGACACCATGTCCGCGACCAGCTGCCCGGGCAGGAGGACGGCGAGGGCCTGGATGTTGTTGTACGAGGCGCTGCGCAGCTTGAGCCGGTACGGGGTCTTCTCGCCCTTGGAGACGAGGTAGTAGCCGTTGATGCCCAGCGGGTTCTCGGTCCACGCGTACGTGTGGCCCTCGGGCGCCTTCAACACCTTGGGCAGGCGCTGGTTGACCGGCCCCGGCGGGAGCTCCGCCATCCGGTCCAGGCAGGCCACGGCGAGGTCGAGGGCGTTGTGGGTCTGTTCGAGGAGCACCTCGAAGCGGGCCAGGCAGTCGCCCTCGGTGCGGGTGACCACCCTCAGGACGTCCTGGAGCTCGCCGTAGGCCAGGTACGGCTCGTCGCGCCGCAGGTCGAAGTCGACGCCCGACGCGCGGGCGATCGGGCCGGAGACCCCGTACGCGTGCACGGCCTCGGCGGACAGTACGCCGACGCCCCGGGTGCGGCCGCGGAAGATCTCGTTCCCGCGGACCAGCTTGTCGTAGACGTCCATCCGGGTCCGGACGTCCGCGACGGCGGCGCGGGCCCGGCCGAGCCAGCCGGCCGGCAGGTCCTCCTTGAGGCCGCCGACACGGTTGAACATGTAGTGCATGCGGCCGCCGGAGATCTCCTCCATGACCGCCTGGAGCTCCTCGCGCTCGCGGAACGCGTGGAAGATCGGGGTGATCCCGCCCAGTTCCAGCGGGTACGAGCCGAGGAACATCAGGTGGTTCAGCACCCGGTTCAGCTCGGCGAGCAGCGTCCGCATCCACACGGCGCGCTCGGGGACCTCCATGCCGAGCATCCGCTCGACGGCCATGACCACGCCCAGCTCGTTGGAGAACGCGGACAGCCAGTCGTGGCGGTTCGCGAGCATCACGATCTGGCGGTAGTCGCGCGCCTCGAAGAGCTTCTCGGCGCCCCGGTGCATGTAGCCGACCACCGGCTCCGCGCTGACGATCCGCTCGCCGTCCAGGACGAGGCGCAGGCGCAGCACGCCGTGCGTGGAGGGGTGCTGGGGGCCGATGTTGAGCACCATGTCGGTGCTCTCCGCCGCTCCGCCGATGCCGACCGTCGTCTCCGTCATGCGGGCATTGTCTCAGCCGCGGGGGGCCGCGTGGCGACCAGGCCGGATCCGCGGAAAGGCCGTGCGGGCCCGGCCGGGCGGGGCCGCCGCCCCCTAGGGTGGAGCCATGGGAACCGGGACGGCTGATCAGGCGGACACGCCCGAGTGGGTGGGGCTGCCGGGAGGGCTGCTCAGCATGAGGCGGCTGCTGCTGGTGGGGTGGACCCTCTCGCTGACGGCGGCGACCGCCGTGGCCGCGGGCATGCTCGCGGGGACGGCCTGGGCGGCCCTCGGCGCGTTCTGGCTGGGCGTGCTGGCCTGGGGCTGGGTGCTGCTGGGCCGGAACTGGCGGTCCTGGCGGTACGCCGAGCGCGCGGACGACCTGCTGATCAGCCGCGGTGTGCTGTGGCGGGAGCAGACGGTGGTCCCGTACGGGCGCATGCAGCTCGTGGAGGTGACCTCGGGGCCGCTGGAGCGCCGCTTCGGCCTGGCCTCGGTACAGCTGCACACGGCGGCCGCCGCGACGGACGCCAGGATCCCGGGGCTGGTGCCGGCCGAGGCGGAGCGGCTGCGCGACCGGCTCACCGCGCTGGGCGAGGCAAGGTCGGCGGGCCTGTGAACACCGAACCGGCGGCGGGCACCGAACCGGCGGCCGGCACCGTCCCGGGCGGGCTTGAGCCGGCCGGCACCGTCCCGGGCGGCCCCGGAGAGTCGGCGCGGCCGGCGGCCGCGGCCGGCGGCCCGGCGGGCACCGGCGGGCGCCGGCTGCACCCCTTCACCCCGCTGCGGCGCGCCTGGGTACCGATCGCCGCGACCGTGGGTGTGGCGGCCCAGCAGGGCGGTCAGGCGCGGGAGTGGGTCGGTGACCTGTCCACCCTGCTGCGTCTGACGGGGCTCGCGGCCCTGGTCCTGGTCTTCGGCCTGTACGGCTTCCTGAGCTGGTGGTTCACGCACTACGCCGTGACCGACACCGAGCTGCGCATCCGCAGCGGGCTGTTCTTCCGCCGTACCGCGCACATCCGCCTGGACCGGCTCCAGGCCGTGGACGTCACCCGGCCGCTGCTGGCCCGCCTGACCGGGGTGGCCAGCCTGCGGCTCGACGTCATCGGCACCGAGGAGAAGGACCGGCTGGCCTTCCTCGGCGAGGCGGACGCCGTCGCCCTGCGCGCCGAACTCCTCGCGCGGGCTGCCGGCTTCGCCCCCGAGGAGGCGGTACGGCTCGGCGAGGCGCCGGAACGGGAGCTGCTCCGGGTCCGCCCGCGCGACCTCGCCGTGTCGCTGCTGCTGAGCCTCGGCGTGTGGGCGGCCGCGGCCGGCGGGATCGTCGGCCCGGTCCTCGTGTGGTGGCTCAGCGAGAACGTGTGGGTGGCCGTCGGCATCCTGCTCCCCGTGGTCGGCGCGGTCTGGACGGCCACGGCGGGCCGGTTCCTGACCGAGTACGACTGGACGGTCGCCGAGTCCCCGGACGGCCTGCGCCTGGACCACGGCCTGCTGGACCGGGTCCACGAGACGGTGCCGCCCGGGCGCGTGCAGACCGTACGCATCGTCGAGCCGCTGCTGTGGCGGCGGCGCGACCAGGTCCGGGTGGAGCTGGCCGTCGCGGGCTCCAAGAACGACGTGCTGGTCCCGGTGGCCTCGCGGGAGGCCGCCCACGCCGTGATCTCCCGGGTGCTGCCGGGGGTGGACCTGGCGGCGCTGGCCTTCGACCCGTCGCCGCGCGCCGGGTCCCGGTGGGTGGTGCCGGTGTGGTGGAAGGGCTACGCCCTCGCGGTCTCCCCGGAGGTGTTCGCGGCCCGGCACGGGCGGCTGTGCCGGCGCACGGAGATCGTTCCGCACGCGAAGGTGCAGAGCATCCGCTTCACCCAGGGGCCCTGGCAGCGGGCCCGGGGCGTGGCCGACGTCCACGTGGACACGGGGGCCGACCGGACGGTCACGGCCCGGCTGCGCACGACGGCCGGGGCCGCCGCGCTGCTGACCGCCCAGGCGGCCCGCTCCCGCACCTCCCGCGCCACGGCCCGCCCGGACCGCTGGATGACGCGGCCGTAGGGCCGGGCCGCCCGCCGGGCCCGGCCGCTCCGCTACGACGGGCCGCCGCCCGCGCGGACCAGGCCCGTTTCGTATGCCAGGACGACGACCTGCACCCGGTCGCGCAGGTTCAGCTTGGTCAGGATGCGGCCCACGTGCGTCTTCACCGTCGCCTCCGAGAGCACCAGCCGGGCGGCGATCTCGCCGTTGGACAGGCCCTGCGCCACCAGCAGCATGACCTCGCGCTCGCGCTCCGTCAGCCGCTCGACCTCCTTGTTCCGCGGCTCCTGCGTGCTCGTCGGGAGCATGGGCGCGAACCGGTCCAGCAGCCGCCGCGTCGTCGACGGCGCCACCACCGCGTCGCCGCTGTGCACCGAGCGGATGGCCCCGAGCAGCTCGGCCGGCGGGACGTCCTTCAGCATGAAGCCGCTCGCGCCCGCCTTGAGGCCGGAGAACGCGTACTCGTCCAGGTCGAAGGTGGTCAGGATGATGACCTTCGGGTGCTCCTCCGGCTCGCAGATCCTCCGGGTCGCCTCGACCCCGTCGAGCCGGGGCATGCGGACGTCCATCAGCACCACGTCGACCTTCGTGGCCCGCAGCACCTCCAGCGCCTCCAGGCCGTCGCCGGCCTCGGCGACGACCTCCATGTCCGGCTGGGCGGCGAGCACCATCCGGAAGCCGGTGCGCAGCAGCACCTGGTCGTCGACCAGCATCACTCGGATGGACATCAGTTACCTCGTCCTCGTCATTTCTTCTTCAGGGGAAGCAGCGCGCTGATCCGGAAGCCGCCGCCGGGCCTCGGCCCCGTGTCCAGGGTGCCGCCGACCATACCGATCCGCTCCCGCATGCCGATCAGCCCGTGCCCGGCGCCGTCCGCGCCGCCGTCCTCGTACAACTCGTGGGCCGAGCCCCGTCCGTCGTCCTCGACCAGCAGGCCCAGTCCGTCGTCGAAGTACACCAGGCGGACGCTCGCCCTCGCGTCCGGGCCGCCGTGCTTGCGGGTGTTCGTCAGGGCCTCCTGCACGATGCGGTACGCGGTGAGCTCGACGCCGCTGGGCAGCCGCCGGGGCGCGCCCTCGACCTCGAAGTCCACCGCGAGCCCGGCCGCGCGTACCTGCTCGACCAGCACCTCGATCTGCTCGACGTCCGGCTGCGGTACGTAGTCCTCGGACTCCTGCGGTTCACCGGTGCGCAGGACGCCCAGCAGCCGCCGCATCTCGGCGAGGGCCTGGCGGCCGGTGCCGGAGATGGTCTGGAGTGCCTCCTTGGCCTGCTCGGGGGCCGCGTCCATGACGTACGCGGCCCCGTCCGCCTGGACCACCATCACGGAGACGTTGTGCGCGACGACGTCGTGGAGCTCGCGGGCGATCCGGGCGCGCTCGGCCGCGACCGCGACCTTGGCCTGGGCCTCGCGCTGGTTCTCCAGCCGCTGGTTGCGCTCGACGAGCTGGGCGTAGTAGGCCCGGCGGGTGCGCAGGGAGTCGCCGAGGACCCAGGCGAGGGCGAAGGGGACCATCATGAAGACGGTGATGAGCACGTTCTCGGTGCCGCTGGTGGTGCCCTTGTCGATGCCGAAGCGCAGGGCGTAGAGCGGCGAGGCCAGCAGCCCCGCCCCGAGGGCCCCGCGCGAGAGCCACCGCGGGACGTCGCCGGCGGCCGCGACCGTGTAGAGGACCACGAGCATGGCGAGGTCGAAGAACTGCGCCTCGAAGGCGATGAGCAGCTGGTAGACGCCGGCGCCGACGGTGACCCAGAACATGGCCTGGGTCCACTTGCGCCGCAGCGCGACGGCGGCGCTCAGCGCGACCACGGCCGGGACGACCGTCAGCCGCGTGGCGGGAGTGTCGTCGCCGGACACCACGATCATCATCGAGAACCCGAAGAAGAGGACAGCCCAGAAGCTGTCGACGCCCGTCGGGTGTCTGCGGAGGAAGTCGTAGAGGCGCTGCACGTAACCCAGAGTAGGGAAAGAAGAAAGGTGCTGGAGTCAACCACAGGTGCGAACCTGGCGCCGGGTGTGTACTCCCCAAGGTGGACAGTGAGCCTAGCCTTCGGGGGTGAGCACCAAGGACGCACCCGAGCCCCCGGCCCCGACCCCCGCCCCGGCCCCGGTGGCGCCGGCCGCCCCCGCCTCCGCCCCGGTCCGCTGGCGGGTCGCCATGGAGGCCGCGCTGTACGGACCGGGCGGCTTCTACGTCCGCCCGGGCGGACCGGGGCCCGCCGGGCACTTCCGTACGTCGGTGCACGCCTCGCCGCTGTACGCGCTCGCCGTGGCCCGGCTGCTGCGGTGGGTGGACGGGCGGCTCGGCCGGCCCGGGCGGCTGGACCTCGTCGACATGGGGGCCGGCCGGGGCGAGCTGCTGACCGGGGTGCTCGGCGCGCTGGAGCCGGAGCTGGCCGCGCGGGTGCGCCCGTACGCGGTGGAGCGGGCGCCGCGCCCGGACGGCCTGGACCCGCGCATCCTCTGGGCGGCGGCCCCGCCCGAGCGGATGACGGGGCTCCTCTTCGCGAACGAGTGGCTGGACAACGTCCCGCTGGAGATCGCGGAGGACGGCCGCTACGTACTGGTAGCGCCGGACGGCACGGAGAGCCCGGGCGGCCCGCTGGACGAGGCGGACCGGGCCTGGCTGGAGCGCTGGTGGCCCGGCGGCGGCCGGGCGGAGGTCGGCCGGGCGCGCGACCAGGCGTGGGCGGCGGCCGCGGCGACCGTGGACCGGGGCCTGGCGGTGGCGGTGGACTACGCGCACACCCGGGAGGCGAGGCCCCCGTACGGGACGCTGACGGGGTTCCTGGGCGGACGCGAGGTGCCCCCCGTCCCGGACGGGAGCCGCGATGTCACCGCGCACGTGGCACTGGACGCCTGCGCGGGGCCGGGCGCGGTCCTGCTCACCCAGCGGGAGGCGCTGGCCGCCCTCGGCGTCTCGGGGGCCCGGCCCCCGCTCGCCCTGGCCTCGACGGATCCGGCGGGTTACGTACGGGCCCTGTCCGCGGCGGGGGAGGCGGCGGAGCTGACGGCCCGCGGCGGCCTGGGCGACTTCGGCTGGCTGGTGCAGCCGGTCGGCATCGGCGGCTGGCCCGAGAACGCCTGACCCCGGACCGGGCCGTCGCCGCCCGGCCCGGCCGCGCCCCGTACCGCTCGACCGGCCGCCGCCGCGCCCGACCCGATCCCACCCCCGACCGCACCCCGCCCCGTACGAACGCCGGTGGGGCCGGCCTCCCCTTCGGGAAGCCGGCCCCACCGCCGGACGTGTTGCGCGTGTTCCTACTCGGTGACCTCGTGGCCGTGGCCCTCGTGCAGGCCGCCGCCGCTGCCCGTGCCCGGGGTGGTGGGCTGGGAGACGACCGGCTTCGCCAGCGGGGCCAGGTCGTGCGCGTAGTGGCCCACGGCGTCCGCGATGACGTCGACGTTGATGTCGAGCGCCTTCTGGTCGATGTTGGTGATGTCGTCACCCGCCGCGTGGTAGTTCACGTCGTACGCGACACCGGCCTGACCGCCGAACTTCGCGGCCTGGGCCTGCGTCTTGATGCCCTCGGCGCCGGTGAACGTACCGCCGGACGGGATGCCGACCTCGATGAACGGGCCGTAGTCCGAGCGGCCGGAGAAGTCCGTGCCCTCGTGCGGGATCTTCTTCGAGTCGAGGAAGTCGGTGATGCCGCGCTCGATCTGGGCGGAGCCCTCGGGGCCGGGGCCGGCGCCCGTGGCGTCCGAGTCGTCGCCGTCGTAGACGAAGTAGGCGGCGTTCGGCGAGGCGATCATGTCGAAGTTCAGGTAGAGCTTGATCTTCTTCTTCTGGTCCTCGGTCAGCCCGGCGACGTAGGCCTCGGAGCCGAGCAGGCCGAACTCCTCGGCCGACCACCAGGCGAACTTGACCTTGTTCTTGATCTTCGTCTGGTTGCTCGCGAGGCGCTGGGCGACCTGGAGGATGCCGGCCGAGCCGGAGCCGTTGTCGTTGATGCCCGGACCCGCCGCGACGGAGTCGAGGTGGGCGCCGAGGAAGACGGTGTTGTTCTCGTCGCCGCCGCGGGTCTCGGCGATGACGTTGTACGTCTTGCGGTTCTCGCGCAGCTCGCGGATGTCGAGGGTGACCTCGACCGGCCCGGCGGCGGCCTCGGCGGCGAGCCTCTCGCCGTCCTCCTGGGACACGCCACCGGTCGGGACCTTGCCGGCGGCCGGGTCGCCCATGGTGCCGTTCAGGGCGCCCGGGGTGTTGTTGTAGATGACGGCGCCCACGGCGCCGGCCGCGGCCGCGTTCTCCTGCTTCACCGCGAAGGTGCAGCCGCCGCGCTTGACCAGCGCGATCCTGCCCGTGAAGGCGCCGGCGGCGAAGTCGCCCGGCTCGCAGCCGTTGGTGCCGTCCGCGTCCACGGGGGCGACGGCCAGGGGCGCGGTGATGCCGCCCTCCGGGCCGGACTTGGTGTAGGTCATCAGGTGGATCGGGACGTCGCGCTCGTCGGCGCCGTTCACCGTGAGCTTCTCGGCGATCGCCTCGACGTAGACGAAGTCGAACTCGTTCTTGGTGACCTTGTAGCCGGCCGCGCGCATCACGGCCTCGACGTACTGGGCGGACTGCGTGTGGCCCTTGGAGCCGGCGACGCGGTTGCCGTTGTTGTAGTCGGCGATCGACTGGAACACCTTGAGGTGGTTGTTGGCACCCTTGCCGGTCGCGTCCTTGACCAGCTTCCTGGCCAGCGCGTCACCCCGGGCGGCATCGCTCTGCGGGCTCCCGGTGGCGCCGGCCGGCCCGGCGAGGAGCAGCGGGGAGACGAGGGCCGCGGCGGCGAAAGCGGCGGTCGCTGCGGCTATACGGCGTGAGGGCATGGAGGTCCTTCCACGACAAAGACGAGCAGGGCAGGCGAAGCGGAACGTGCGGATGTGGTGCGCGTGCACGGGGGGAACGGTGGACGCACGTTAGACAGCAAGTGGCCACTCTGACCAGAGTTTTCACTGATTCCGGTTTATGAATTCCGTATATCGGTGACTACGTACCGCCCAGAACCGGCCGCCCGCCTGCGGTTTTCGGCTACCGGACGCCGCCCTCGCCGCAGTCCGGGCCGATCCGGACGGCAGCGGCCGCATCCAACTGATGCCGGGCATACCGCCCCTGGCGCCGCGTAAGCACCAGGGCGGCCCAAT
This sequence comes from Streptomyces sp. NPDC058662, assembly GCF_042716255.1. Lineage (NCBI taxonomy): Bacteria > Bacillati > Actinomycetota > Actinomycetes > Kitasatosporales > Streptomycetaceae > Streptomyces > Streptomyces sp. NPDC058662. The sequence goes on from NZ_JBHXRU010000027.1 coordinate 65,293, forward strand.
TCGGCACGGCCGGGCGCCGCGGCGCGGCCGGCGCGCGGGGGGACGCCCGGGGGCGGGCCCGGCGGCGTCCGTGGTGACCCTCATCAGGCCATTCTGGTCGCGCACCCCGCGGCCGGGCGGCGCGCGCACCCGCGCCGAGGGCTCCGTCCGGGTGGCCGTACCGGGCGCGCCGCGGCGGCCGTACGGGTGATCGCGCACGCGGCGGCGGAGCCCCCGGGGGAGGCCCCGCAGGGCCCCGGCGGGGGCGGGCCGGCGCCGGACGCCGATCGTCGTGCGGGGTGCCGCCGACGGGGTGAGGGTGGACGTATGACCGCGATCGAGCAGTACCTCGTCGACACCTACCGGGCCTGCCAACAGGGCGCCCCGATGCCGCCGCCCCCGGGCCGGGACGACCTCGCCGCGCTGCGGGAGGCCCGCACGTACCAGCGGTTCCGGCCCGTCGTGGAGGGCCGCCCGGCCCGCCACCCGTGGCGCGCCGCGCTGCGCGGGCTGGGCCGACTGGGCTCGCCCCTCGCCCGCCGCACGCCGCCCGCCGACCCGTGATGCGGAGCGGCTCAGTCGAAGTTGGGCGCGTTGCGCTCGTAGACCAGCCGCAGGCCGATCAGCGTCAGCCAGGGCTCGTGGTCGTCGATCACCGAGGACTCGCCGAGGACCATCGGGGCCAGCCCGCCGGTGGCGATGACCCGTACGTCGTCCGGGTCCCCCGCCGGGCCCGCCAGCTCCTTGGCCATACGGGCGACGACCCCGTCCACCTGGCCCGCGAAGCCGTAGACCACACCCGACTGCATCGCCTCGACCGTGGACTTGCCGATCACGTTGCGCGGCCGGGCCAGCTCGATCTTGCGCAGCTGGGCGCCGCGCACCCCGAGTGCCTCCATCGAGATCTCGATGCCGGGGGAGATCACCCCGCCCACGTACTCGCCCTTCGCGGACACCGCGTCGAAGGTGGTCGCCGTACCGAAGTCGACCACGATCGCCGGGCCCCCGTAGAGCTCGACCGCGGCGACCGCGTTGATGATGCGGTCCGCGCCGACCTCCTTCGGGTTGTCCATGAGGATGGGCACGCCGGTCTTGATACCGGGCTCCACCAGCACCGCGGGCACGTCGCCGTAGTAGCGCCGGGTGACCTCGCGCAGCTCGTGCAGGACCGACGGCACCGTCGAGCAGATCGCGATGCCGTGGATGCCGTCGCCCAGCTCGCTGCCCAGCATCGGGTGCGTCCCCATCAGGCCCTGCATGAGCACGGCCATCTCGTCGGCCGTGCGCCGGGGGTCCGTGGAGATGCGCCAGTGCTCGACGATCTCGTCACCGTCGAACAGGCCGAGGACCGTGTGGGTGTTGCCCACGTCGATGGTGAGGAGCACGGCTTACACCGCCTCGCGCAGATCGAGGCCGATGTCCAGGATCGGCGCGGAGTGCGTCAGCGCGCCGACGGCCAGGAAGTCCACGCCGGTCTCCGCGTACGCCCGCGCCGTGTCCAGTGTGAGGCGGCCCGAGGACTCCAGCACCGCGCGGCCGGCCACCAGGGCCACGGCCTCCGCCGTCCGCTCCACCGTGAAGTTGTCCAGCAGGATCAGGTCCGCGCCCGCCTCCAGCACCTCGCCGACCTGCTCCAGGGTGTCGACCTCGACCTCGATCGGGACCTCCGGGAAGGCCTCCCGCACAGCCTGGAAGGCCTGCGCGACCCCGCCGGCCGCGATTACGTGGTTGTCCTTGACCAGCGCCGCGTCCGACAGCGACATGCGGTGGTTGACGCCGCCGCCGCAGCGCACCGCGTACTTCTCCAGCGCGCGCAGGCCCGGGGTCGTCTTGCGGGTGTCGCGGACCTTCGCCCCGGTGCCCTCCAGCACGTCCGCCCAGCGGCGCGTGGCGGTCGCGATGCCCGACAGGCGGCACAGGATGTTCAGCGCGCTGCGCTCGGCCGTCAGCAGGTCGCGGGTGCGGGACCGCACGGAGAGCAGCACCTGTCCCGCCTTGACGGCGTCGCCGTCCTCCGCGTGCCGCTCCACCTCGAAGGCCTCGGTGCACACCACGGAGAAGACGGCCTCGGCGATACGCAGGCCCGCCACGACCCCGTCCTCCCGCGCGATGAAGTCCGCGACGGCCTCGGCCTCCTCGGGCACGGTGGCGACGGTCGTGACGTCGACGCCGCCGTCCAGGTCCTCGGAGAGCGCCATGTGGGCGATGTCCTCGACCTCGATCGGGTCCAGGCCCGCGTCGGCCAGCAGCTGGGCCAGCGCCGGGTCCAGGCCGGTCTCCTCGCCGTCACCGCAGGCGCAGTCCTCGCCGCAGCCGCCGTCGTTCTGGTCGATCAGGGGGAGTTCGGGGGTGCTCACGGTCACTGCTCCAGGCTCGGGGTACTGAGGGGGGTGTGCACGGACGGGAAGTCCGCGGAGTCGGTGGGGACGACCACCAGGGCGCGCTTCTCGGTCGCCGAGAGACGCACGACGAGGTGGCGGCGCCAGTCGGCATCGTCCCGGTCGGGATGGTCCTCGCGCCAGTGGCAGCCGCGGGTCTCCACCCGCTGCCGGGCGGCGGCGACCAGGACCCGGGCCACGCACAGCAGGTTGGTGGCCTCCCAGGTGTCCACGCCCGGCTCGGCGGTCTTGCCGTGCGCCTCCAGCTCGTTCAGGGCGGTGGCGTACAGCGCTTCGAGGTCCTCGGCCGCCGTGCGCAGCGACTCGGCCGAGCGCAGCACGCCCGCGCCGTTCGTCATGATCCGCTGGACCTCGTACCGCGCCCCGGCGGGCTGCAGCGGACCGCTGGCGGGCACCGGGATGCCCGGGCCGCTGCCGGAGACCGCCCGGCGGGCGATGTCGTCGGCGATCCGCTCGGCGAAGACCAGGCCCTCCAGGAGGGAGTTGGACGCCAGCCGGTTCGCGCCGTGCACACCCGTGCAGGCGACCTCGCCGCAGGCGTACAGGCCGGGGACGGTCGTCCGGCCGTGCAGGTCCGTCCGCACGCCGCCGGACGCGTAGTGCGCGGCGGGGGCGACGGGGATCGGCTCGGTCACCGGGTCGATGCCGTGGGCGCGGCAGGCGGCCAGGATGGTGGGGAAGCGCTGCTCCCACATCGTGGCGCCGAAGTGCCGGGCGTCCAGGTACATGTGCTGGGCGCCCTGCTCCTGCATGCGGCGCATGATGCCCTTGGCGACGATGTCCCGCGGGGCCAGCTCGGCGAGCTCGTGCCGGCCCGCCATGAAGCGGACCCCGTCCGCGTCCACGAGGTGCGCGCCCTCGCCCCGCACCGCCTCCGACACCAGCGGCTGCTGCCCCTCGGCGTCCGGGCCGAGGAACAGCACCGTCGGGTGGAACTGCACGAATTCGAGGTCCGAGACCTCCGCGCCGGCGCGCAGCGCGAGCGCCACGCCGTCGCCGGTGGACACCGCCGGATTGGTGGTGGCGGAGAAGACCTGGCCCATGCCGCCGGTCGCGAGGATCACGGCGGGCGCGTGGACGGCGCCCACCCCGTCGTGCTGGCCCTCGCCCATGACGTGCAGGGTGACCCCGGCCGTACGGCCCTCCGCGTCCTGGAGCAGGTCCAGCACGAGGGCGTTCTCCACGGTCTCGATGCCCGCGGCGTGGACCGCCTCGACGAGCGCCCGGGAGATCTCGGCGCCGGTGGCGTCGCCGCCCGCGTGCGCGATCCGGCGCCGGTGGTGGCCGCCCTCGCGGGTCAGCTCTATCTCGCCGGTCTCGGCGGAGGTGTCGAACACGGCGCCGGTCGCCATCAGCCGCCGTACCGCGTCCGGGCCCTCGGTGACGAGCAGCCGTACGGCCTCCTCGTCGCACAGGCCCGCGCCCGCGACGAGGGTGTCGTCCAGGTGCTGCTCGGGGGTGTCGCCCTCGCCGAGGGCGGCGGCGATGCCGCCCTGGGCCCAGCGGGTGGAGCCGTCGTCGAGCCGGGCCTTGGTGACCACGACGGTACGGCGGCCCGCGGCGGCGCAGCGCAGCGCGGCCGTCAGGCCCGCCACGCCGGAACCGACGACCACGACGTCGGCGTCGACGGCCCAGCCGGGGGCGGGGGCGTGCAGCCGTATTCCGGTACCGCCGCCGGCCACCGGGCCTCTGCCTGTGGTGCTCACGAGTGTGCTCCGAACTCCAATGGGATGTTGTCGATCAGCCGGGTCGTGCCCACCTTCGCGGCGACGGCCAGGACGGCCCGCCCCGTGAAGTCGGGCCGGGCCTCGGTGAAGTCCTGCGGGTCCACCAGCGCCAGGTAGTCCAGTACCAGGGGCGGGTCCTGTCGGCCCGCCTCCTCCAGTACGTGCCGTGCCGCCGCCCGGACCGCGTCCGGCAGCCCGGCGCCCGCCGCCGAGACGGCGTGCGCGTCGGCCGAGGCCCGGATCTCGCCGAGCCGGGCCAGCGCGGTGGCGCGCTCGTCGCTCGCCGGCGCGGCCTCGGCGCGCGCCCGCAGCGCGGCCTGCGCGGCGAGCCGGTCGCGCCCGGCGAACAGCGCCCGCGACAGGGCCAGCGCGGTGCGGCGCTCGGGGGCGGACAGGTACCGGTTGCGGCTGGACAGCGCCAGCCCGTCCTCCTCGCGGACGGTCGGGACGCCGACCACCTCCACGGGGAAGTTCAAATCCGTCACCATCCGCCGGATCAAAGCCAGTTGCTGCGCGTCCTTCTCGCCGAAGAGCGCGAGGTCGGGGCGGGTCAGGTGGAGCAGCTTGGCGACGACGGTCAGCATCCCGTCGAAGTGGCCCGGGCGGGTGGCCCCTTCGAGGCGCCCGCCCATGGGGCCGGCGGCGATCCGCACCTGGGGGTCCCCGCCGGGGTACACCTCGTCCACGGCCGGGGCGAACACCACGTCGGCGCTCGCCTCCTCGGCGACGCGCACGTCGGCGCCGAGGCTGCGCGGATAGCGGTCGAGGTCCTCACCCGCCCCGAACTGCAGCGGATTGACGAAGACGGTGACGACGACCTGCCCCTGGGGGCCGGCCAGCTCGCGGGCGGTGCGGACCAGCGTGGCGTGCCCCTCGTGCAGGGCGCCCATGGTCATCACCACGGCCCGGCGGCCGGTGCGCGGGAGCGCGTGCAGCTCCCCGGCGGTGTGCAGCACGAGCGCGGTCACCGGTCACCACTTCCGTTTCCTTCGGCGTCGTCCGCGAGGACGCCGAGCAGGTCCTCGGCGAGCTCGGGCTTGAGCAGGCCGTGTGCGAGGGCCCGGTCCGCGGTGGTGCGGGCCATGGCCAGGTAGCCGGCGACCGTGCCGGGGGCGTGCTTGCGCAGCTCCGAGACGTGCGCGGCGACCGTACCGGCGTCACCCCGGGCCACCGGGCCGGTCAGGGCCGCGTCCCCGGAGCGCAGGGCGTTGTCGAGGGCCGCGCCGAGCAGCGGGCCGAGCATGCGGTCGGGGTGCTCGACGCCGGCTTTGCGGAGCAGCTCCATCGACTGGGCGACCAGGGTGACGAGGTGGTTCGCGCCGAGCGCCAGGGCCGCGTGGTACAGCGGGCGGTCCGCCTCGGCGATCCACTCGGGCTCCCCGCCCATCTCGATGACCAGGGCCTCCGCGGCGAGCCGCAGCTCGTCGGGGGCGGTGACGCCGAAGGAGCAGCCGGCCAGCCGCTGCACGTCGACCTCGGTGCCCGTGAAGGTCATCGCCGGGTGCAGGGCCAGCGGCAGCGCGCCCGCGCGCCGCGCCGGGTCGAGCACGGCGGTCCCGTACCGCCCGGAGGTGTGCACCAGGAGCTGGCCCGGGCGGACGGCCCCGGTCTCCGCGAGTCCCTCGACGAGGGAGGGCAGGGCGTCGTCGGGGACGGTGAGCAGGACGAGGTCGGCCCGCTCCAGCACCTGCGCGGGCGGTACCAGCGGCACGTCGGGCAGCATGCGGGCGGCCCGGCGCACGGAGGCGTCGGACACGCCGGACACGGCGACGGGCCGGTGTCCGGCCTGCTGGAGCGCGCGGGCCAGCGCGGGGCCGACCCGGCCGGCGCCGACGACGCCGACGGCGAGGCGGGCAGGGCGGGGCTGCGGTGATGAGTTCACGCGGGGAGGGCCTTCCGTTCCAGTCCGCGGGGGGTACCGGACGATACGTCGCCATGCTAGCCCCTGGGTTCCGGGCGGGGTCGGCGATGATCTGGGGTATGAGCGAGGACACGGAACGTACGAAGCGGCTGGTGGCGGCCTGGCGAGGGGCCGACCGGGCGCTGTCCCGCAGCCTGCTGGAGCCCTCGGTGGGGGAGCTGCTCGCCTCGCTGGCCGACGCCCCGTACGACCTGGACGAGCCGGCCGACGTGTACGGCGACGGGATCGTGGCCGAGCTGGAGCGGCGGGTCGCCGAGCTGCTCGGCACCCAGGACGCGGCGTTCTTCCCCAGCGGCACCATGGCCCAGCAGGTCGCCCTGCGCTGCTGGGCGGGGCGGACCGGGAACCCGGTGGTGGCCCTGCACCCGATGAGCCATCCGGAGCGGTGGGAGGGGGACGCGCTGTCGGTGGTGTCGGGGCTGCGGGTCACGCACCCGACGGTCGAGGCCCGCCAGCCGACGGCGGAGGAGGTCCGGGAGGCCCCGGAGCCCTTCGGGACGCTGATGCTGGAGCTGCCGCTGCGCGAGGCGGGCTTCCTGCTGCCCGCCTGGGAGGAGCTGGAGGCGCTGGTGGCGGCGGCCCGGGAGCGGGACGCGGTGGTCCACTTCGACGGCGCCCGGCTGTGGGAGTCCACCGTCCACTTCGGGCGCCCGCTGCCGGAGATCGCCGGGCTCGCGGACTCGGTGTACGTCTCCTTCTACAAGTCCCTCGGCGGTCTCAGCGGGGCGGCCCTCGCGGGGCCGCGCGAGTTCGTGGAGCAGACGCGGGTGTGGCGGCACCGCTACGGCGGCCAGGTCTTCCGCCAGTTCCCGCAGGCGCTGGCCGCCCTGGCCGGCCTGGAGCGGGAGCTGCCGAGGCTCCCCGAGTACGTGGCGGGGGCCCGGGCGGTGGCGGCGGCACTGGACGCCGCGCTGGAGGAGCGGGGGGTGCCGTGGTTCCGGGTCCACCCGCGCGTGCCGCACACCCACCAGTTCCAGGTGTGGCTTCCGTACGACGCGGAGCGCCTGACCGAGGCCGGGCTGCGGCAGGCGCGGGAGACGGGCCGGGTCCTCTTCCGCCGGTGGTCGCCCGACGGGGTGCCGGGGCTGTCGATGACGGAGCTGGAGGTGACGGAACCGGGCCTGTCGTGGACGGCGTCGGACGTGGCGGAAGCGGTGTCGGACTTCCTGGCCCGGCTGTAGCCGCGTCCCGCCCCGTCGCCGCCCCGCCGCCCCGCCGCCCCGCGCGGCCGCGCCGAGCGCGGTGGGAGGAAACGCCGAATTGCGGGAAAGGCGCCGGACCACCCGCGCCGCGGCGATACGGTGCCCCACGGGAATTACCGGCGACCGTGACCGGAGGAGAGAGAAACATGACCGCTCAGCCCCCCGTGTGGCAGAAGTCCTCGTTCTGTGATGAGGCGGACGCCTGCGTCTACGTCGCCGCCACCCCCGGATCCCTCGTCCGTGTCGCCGACCGCGCCGACCCCGCGCACCTCGTGCTCGCCACGACCCAGGCCGCGTGGATCGACTTCCTCCGGGCGGTGAAGGCGTCCGGCTGAGGGACCCGCCGCGCGCCGCCCCCGCCTCCTCGGGGGATTTTGTCCGATTAGCGCGTATCTTCGGCCCATGCCCACGCCTTACGGATCTTGCGGCGGCATGGCGTTCAGCGCTGCTGAGCTGCACGTGCTCAAGCGTTCGCTCGCCCACGCCCTTCAGCCCTCCGCGGCCCCCCTGTCGGCCGCGGAGATCCATGACTGCCTGCGCCTCGCGCGGTCGGTGGACGACGCCGTCCAGGAGGCGGGGCGGCTCAGAGCGTTCCTCCTGGACGACCTCGCCCGCTACCGGGGAGCCCTGCCGGGCAGCCTCTCCGGCTACCTGGAGCTCCTCCAGGACGCCCTGTCCGCCGGCTACGAGCCGGTGCCCGACGACCTCGCCGCGCTGCGCGCCCTGCGCGCCAACGCGGTCGCGGCGGCGCTGCTGGAGCGGGCCCAGGTCGTCGCGGAGCGGTCCGTGCGGCGGCGGCTGCGGGCCGCCGCCCCCGCGCCCCGGACCCGGCTGCTCGCGCTGGCGGGCGGGCAGGACGGCGGGGGCGGGCCCGCGGGGCCGGCGCCCGCCC